>DAOQNK010000007.1:0-42810 GCA_035332045.1 Thiobacillaceae bacterium
CGGACAAGGCCCGGGAATTCCACGACGAGACCCTGCCCAAGGAAAGCGCCAAGGTCGCTCACTTCTGCTCCATGTGCGGCCCTCACTTCTGCTCCATGAAAATCACCCAGGACGTTCGGGACTTCGCCGCCAAGCAGGGTATCTCCGAACAGGAAGCCCTGGAGAAGGGCATGGTGGTGAAGTCGGTGGAGTTCGTGAAGCAAGGCGCGGAGGTGTATCGAAAAGTTTGACCCGACCGGGTCTGGAGCATCTCGCAGATTTCCGGGGCAAGATTTCCAAGCCCCATCGGCGCGAACAATAAAGGTCCTGTGTATCCTGTTATCTTTTACAATTGTGATTTCGAAAACAACTTAGGGGAAATATATGAAATGCGCAGCGCCAGCCGTAGCCATGTTTGCGGGACTGTTTTGTGTAAGCGCCCAGGCCGGGATCACCACACTCGATGCGGTCAAGACTGGGTGGTATGCCCATGATGGTCAGCATGACACCTATAACACCAACTATGCGGTGGGTGGTGGCGCGGACGGTCTGACCCGCAACGATTTTTTTATCTTTGATCTAAGCGGGCTCAGTGGCGTGGCCTCAGCCGCGACATTGAAAATATTCAATCCAGGCGTGGCGTCCACCCCGGGCGTCCCGTTCGGGTACACCAGCTCCGATGCCGCTGAAACCTACCGACTCGTCGACGTTTCCACGGGCCCGTCGATGCTGTCGAATAGCTACGGGTCAGGTTCGCTGTCGGGTAAAGCTATCTACGCCGACCTGGGGAATGGCGCCAGCTACGGCGAATACCAGGCCAGTCTTGTGGACAATGGCCACTATATCGAGATCAGCTTGAATGCGGCGGGCCTGGGCGATCTCAACAATTCCCTGGACCGCTACTTCTCCATCGGCGGTACGGTGACGACCCTTGATGGCGTGCTCAACAAGGAAAGCATCTTCGCCTCGACGTTCCTCTACCCGGGTGCGGTCCAACTGGTGGTGACCACGGTGCCCGAGCCGGAAGAGGCGATACTGATGCTGGCCGGCCTCACCCTGGTGGGCGCCATGGCCAGGCGCAACAAGCGTCGGGAATAAGGCGACCCCACCGCCGCTTCCGATTCCTGGCGGCGGTGGGTATGCCAGTAGGGACTATCCGCGCCCGCGGCCACCCGACCTGCGGCGGGTGGCAACCCCAGCCAGCAAGGCCAAGCCCGCCAACATCATGGCGTAGGTTTCCGGCTCGGGGACCGGGGTGATGAGCGGCGCGTTGGGGAAATTCACGGCATTCAGGCCGGCGAAGTCGAAAGCCAGTGCTGAATCGAAGGCTTCGTCACCCCAGTTGATCACGCCGAACTCCAGGTAGTAGCTGCCGGAGCCGGCAAAGGTGTAGTCAGACTGGACCCAGCCCGATGGCCCGCAGGTATTGGCGTCATCCCAGCAATAGCCGCTCCAGGAGCCCAAGGGTTGCCAGAGCGTGCTGGAAACATCAAATCCGATGCGCTCGCCCTCGTTGAGGACAGCATCCAGTTTGTCGGGCGCGTCGCCATCCACTTGGCGGTTGAGCACGTCGCCGGGGATCACATTGCCGCGTGCCGAGTTGGTGCTGCGTGCGGTAAACAGCCACGCGGCGGTCTCCTGGGTGGTGGCATCCACCAGGCGGGCCCAGGCATAGTCGTCATAGCCACGCCCGTCGGTGGAGATGTAATTGAAATTCAGGGTCAGCGTATCGCCGGCAACGGCGGAAAAGGCGCTGGAAACGATCTTTGTGCCGTTGTTGTTGCCCTCGTTGCCTTTGCCATCGGACTTGAGGGTCAAGGGAGATACGTTGTCTACGGAACCATAATGGCCGGCGCCCTCGAACGTCGTGACATAGCCGAAGTAGGACGTGCCTTGGGTGGCCAGGGGGATAGTTTCCGTCCCGCCGATGAGGCCGGCGGACCCTGTTGCCAGCCAGGTGAGGTCGGCCAGGGGAGCTTCGGCGGCGTGGAGGCTGGCCGCGTGCGCCAGGGTCAGGACGCAGAGGGGCAGGGCGCGGTGGAGGGAGTTTGTCATCTCGGCACATCCGTAATTTTCAACGATCCCTCTGTCTGCAACCTCCATGCCACTTGGAGTGTTTGGCTATCCCGTTGATTTATTGATGATCCATTTGATCGTCTTGCTGGAGGTGGCGTAATGGCCGGGTGATGCCACCCAGATTGGCGCCGGACTGGGGCAAATCCCCCGGCAACGTTGCGCCGACCTGGATCGGAGGCACAGAACTGTAGGGATGGACCTGCAATGTTTTACGGACTGATGCCTCTTGCCACGTGTCCCTGATTGCATTGGGGTGGAAATTTTCCGCGCTCGGCCCTAAGTTGATTTCCGTTGGCCACGCGCACTTTCGCCTTTGCACTAGGGACCTTCAATGCCGACTGCCGCCATCCCCTTCAGTCATACCTACGCCCGGGAGCTACCCGGCTATTACGCGCCCTGCCAGCCGGAGCGTGTGCCGGCGCCGACGCTGCTGTTTTTCAACCGTGGCCTGGCGGAGGATCTGCAACTGGGCCTGGGTGGCCAGAGCGACTCGATGCTGGCCAACCTCTTTTCCGGCAATGCGCTGCCCAAGGAGGCCGAGCCCATCGCCCAGGCCTATTCGGGGCACCAGTTCGGCCAGTTCAATCCCCAACTGGGCGATGGCCGGGCGCTGCTGATCGGGGAGGTCATCGACCGGCTCGGCCGCCGCCGCGACATCGCCCTCAAGGGCTCCGGGCGCACGCCCTTTTCCCGCCGGGGGGATGGCAAGGCGGCGGTGGGGCCCATGCTGCGGGAAGTGCTGATCGGCGAGGCCATGCATGCCCTGGGCATTCCCACCACCCGGGCCCTGGCGGTGGTGGCCACGGGCGAGCCGGTGTTCCGGGATCGCCCCCTGCCCGGCGCCATCCTGACCCGCATCGCCGCCAGCCACATCCGGGTGGGCACCTTCCAGTATTTCGCGGCCCACGGTTCCCTGGAACAGATACGGCGGCTGGCCGACTACGCCATCGCCCGCCACTACCCGGAACTGCTCGGCGCGGAGAACCGCTACCTGGCTTTCCTGGCCGCCGTCGCCGAGCGCCAGGCGGCCCTCGTCGCCCGGTGGCTGCACGTGGGCTTCATCCACGGGGTGATGAACACGGACAACATGGGCATTCCCGGCGAGAGCATCGACTTCGGGCCCTGCGCTTTCATGGAAGCCTATGATCCCGGCGCGGTGTTCAGTTCCATCGACGAGATGGGACGCTATGCCTATGGCGAGCAGCCGCGCATCGCCCGCTGGAATCTGGCCCGCCTGGCGGAGACCCTGCTGCCCCTCTTCGACGACGACGAGGGCCATGCCATCGCCCTGGCGACGGAGGTGATCGAATCGCTCCACGCGCGCCAGCGCCATCACTGGCTGGTTGGCCTGCGTGCCAAGCTGGGGCTTTCCGGCCAGGTGCCCGGCGGCGAGGCCGCGGATACCGCCCTGGGGGAAAGCTGGCTGGACCTGCTGCACGCCCAGAGTGTGGATTTCACCCTGGCCTGGCGCCGGCTGGCGGACGCGGCGGAAGGGAACGAGGCCCCGCTTCGGGCCCTGTTCCCCGGCCAGCCGGGCTTGGATCGCTGGCTGCAACGCTGGCGCGACCGCTGCGTCGCCGAGGATGGGCGCGTCGATGCCGGCGCCGCTCGCGCCCAGGCCATGCGCCGGGTGAATCCCTGGATCATTCCCCGCAACCACCGGGTGGAGGAGGCCCTGGCTGCCGCCTCGGACGAGGGCGACCTGGGGCCTTTCGAGCAATTGCTGAACGCCCTGTGCCGGCCCTACGACGAGGACCCGGCCCTGGCCCGCTACGCGGAGCCGGCGCCCGGCGCGTTCATGGCGGAGTTCCGGACGTTTTGCGGCACCTGAGTTTGGACAATCCGCCCCGCCGGGCGCTGATCTATGGCGGGCTTGATTCCGGGCAGGACCCAGACGGCGCCGCATGGGCTACAATGCGCCCCCTCTAGCGCTTTGATTTGATTGCGAATGCAGCTTTTCGCCTGCGGCGTGAACCACCACACCGCCCCGGTCGCCATCCGGGAGCGGGTGGCCTTTCCGCCCGACATCCTGCCCAAAGCCCTGTCCGATGTGACGGGGGAGCGCCGCATCGCGCGGGAGGCGGCGATCCTCTCCACCTGCAACCGCACCGAGATCTACTGCAACACCCAGGAACCCGACGGGGTGGCCGAGTGGCTGGCCAATTTCCACGGCCTGCCGCCCCGGGAGGTGAAACCCTACCTTTACCTGCTGCCCCAGCATCAGGCCGCGAATCACGCCTTCCGCGTCGCCTCGGGCCTGGATTCCATGGTGCTGGGGGAAACCCAGATCCTGGGCCAGATGAAGCAGGCGGCGGAGAAGGCCCACGACGCCGGCACCCTGGGCCTGCTGCTCAACAAGCTGTTCCAGCGCACCTTCTCGGTGGCCAAGGAAGTCCGCACCGCCACCGAAATCGGCGCCAGCACGGTGTCCATGTCCGCCGCCTCGGTGACCCTGGCGGAACGCATCTTCCCCTCGATTTCCGACCAGGCCGTGCTGTTCATCGGCGCCGGCGAGATGATCGAGCTGGTGGCCACCCACTTCGCCGCCCGCAACCCCCGCCGGCTGATGGTGGTGAACCGCACCATCGAGCGGGCCCGGGATCTGGCCAACAAGTTCGGCGGCGAGTCGGCGGCCCTCACCAACCTGCCTGAACTGCTCCCCGAGTTCGACATCCTGGTCACCTCTACCGCCAGCCCCTTGCCCATTGTCGGCCTGGGCCTGGTGGAACGGGCCGTCAAGGTCCGCAAGCACCGGCCCATGTTCATGGTGGACCTGGCCGTGCCCCGGGACATCGAAACCGAGGTGGGCGAGCTGGATGACGTCTTTCTTTACACCGTGGACGACCTGGGCGAGGTGGTCCGGGCCGGCCAGGACAGCCGCGCTTCCGCCGTGACCCAGGCCGAGGCCATCATCGCCGCCCGGGTCAACGAGTTCATGCACTGGATGGACACCCGCCAGGCGGTACCGGTGATCCGCAGCCTGCGGGACCACGGCGAGCGCCTGCGCCGCCATGAACTGGAAAAAGCCCACAAGGCCCTGCTCAAGGGCGACGACCCCCAGGCGGTGCTGGAGGCCCTGAGCCGGGGCCTCCTGAACAAGCTGCTGCACGACCCCAGCCACGCCCTCAACTCCGCCGGCGAATCCGAGCGGGAGCAACTGGCCCGGCTGGTGTCCCGGCTCTATAACCTGCACGGAGATTAGCGGGCGGCAAGGAGTCCGGCGTGGGGAAGCCTTTCCACGCCTCACACCGCTTGCCTCACGCCTCGTCGCCTTGAAGC
Source organism: Thiobacillaceae bacterium (assembly GCA_035332045.1). Lineage (GTDB taxonomy): Bacteria > Pseudomonadota > Gammaproteobacteria > Burkholderiales > Thiobacillaceae > PFJX01. The sequence continues at coordinate 5,335 of DAOQNK010000007.1, forward strand.
CATCTCTCCAAGCCAAGCTCGAACAGCTCGCCCTGCGCCGGGAAGAACTGGACCGTCTGCTGGCCGACGCCGGCGCCACGGCGGATCTGGCCCAGTACCGCAAGCTCAACCAGGAACACGCCGACATCACCCCGGTGGTGGCGCACTACCAGGCCTGGCAGCAGGCCCGGGCCGATCTGGCCACCGCCGAGGAGATGCTGGCCGATCCCGAGATGAAGGAATTCGCCCAGGAGGAGGTGGAAGCGGCCAAGGCGCGCCTGTCCGCCCTGGATGCCCAACTGCAAGTCCTGTTGCTGCCCCGGGACCCCAACGACCAACGCAACATCTTCCTGGAAATCCGCGCCGGCACCGGCGGCAATGAATCCGCCCTGTTCGCCGGCGATCTGTTCCGCATGTACGCCCGCTATGCCGAGCGCCAGCGCTGGAAGGTGGAAGTGGTCTCCGAAAGCGAGGGCGAGGTGGGCGGCTACAAGGAAGTCATCGCCCGCATCGTCGGACAGGGCGCCTATTCGAAACTGAAGTTCGAATCGGGCGGCCACCGGGTACAGCGGGTGCCCGAAACCGAGGCCCAGGGCCGCATCCACACCTCCGCCTGTACCGTGGCGGTGATGCCGGAAGCGGACGAGACCGGCGAGATCGACATCAATCCGGCGGACCTGCGCATCGACACCTTTCGCGCCAGTGGCGCCGGTGGCCAGCACATCAACAAGACCGATTCGGCGGTGCGGGTCACCCACCTGCCCACCGGCCTGGTGGTGGAATGCCAGGACGACCGCTCCCAGCACCGCAACAAGGCCCAGGCCCTGTCGGTGCTGGCCGCCCGCCTGAAGGACATGCGCGACCGGGAAGCCCAGGCGAAAGAGGCGAGCACCCGTAAGAGCCTCATCGGCAGCGGCGACCGCTCCGACCGCATCCGCACCTACAACTTCCCCCAGGGCCGGGTCACCGACCACCGCATCAACCTGACCTTGTACAAGCTGAACTTCGTCATGGAAGGCGACCTGGACGAACTCATCGACGCCCTGAACAGCGAGCACCAGGCCGAGCAACTGGCGGCCCTGGCGGGAGAGGAGTGAGGGTGGATTTTGCCACCCTGCTGGAGAACGCCAGCCAGCGCCTGGCCCTGGCCGGCGGTCTGGACCGGGGCGAAGCCCGACGGGAAGCCCGCCAGTTGGCGGCCAGGGCCCTGGACGTGGAGAAATCCTGGTTCATCGGCCACGACAAGGACCGTCCGGAACCGGCCCAGGCGGCCGCCGTGGAGACCCTGGTGGCCCGGCGGGCGGCGGGGGAGCCGGTGGCCTACATCCTCGGCGAACGGGAGTTCTTCGGCCGGCCGTTCCGGGTCACGCCCGACGTCCTGATCCCCCGACCGGAAACCGAACTGCTGGTGGAAGCGGCCCTGGCACGCCTGCCCCCTCGACGCCCCGCCCGCCTGCTGGACCTGGGCACCGGCAGCGGCTGCATCGCGATCACCCTGGCCCTGGAAACGCCCGGTACCGAGGTGGTGGCCGTGGATGCCTCGCCGGCGGCCCTGGAGGTGGCCCGGGACAACGCCGCCCGTCTGAAGGCGGCGGTGGGTTTTGTCCTGTCCGACTGGTTCGGGAGCCTGGAGACGTCGGCCTTCGAGGTCATCGTCGGCAATCCGCCCTATATTGCCGCCGCGGATCCGCACCTGTCCCGGGGCGATCCCCGCCACGAACCCCGGACGGCCCTGGCCAGCGGCTCCACCGGCCTGGACGACTTGGCGCGTATCGTCGCCGGCGCCCCGGCCCGGCTGGCGCCGGGCGGCTGGCTGCTGCTGGAGCATGGTCGGGACCAGGCGAGCGCGGTGGCGGAATTCATGGCACAGTCCGGGTTCCGAGAACTCCAATGTCTGCGGGACCTGGCCGGACTGGACCGGGTGACCCTTGGCCAACATGGAACCTGAAGTCCCCGACCCTTCCCTGACGCTGCCGACCAGGACCTGGCGGGTGGCCCCGGCCGGCCGGATGCTCACCACCCTCTTCGACGGCCAGACGGTGGTCTACCACCCCGGTACCGGCCATACCCACTGGATATCGGCCGTGGCCGCGGAAATCCTGGAGCGGCTCGACGAGGCCCCCATGAACGAGGCCGAGTTGAGATCGGCCCTGGTGCCCATGATCCGTCCCGACGATCTGCACATGCTGGACGAGTCCCTCCGGGAATCCCTGGATTACCTGGAACAGCTAACCCTGATCGAGACGCCATGACGCGCGTTCGCGAGCTTTCCGACCGGGAGCTGGAATCCCGCCTGGCCCGGGGCCTGGACTTGCGGACCGGCCCCTTCCTGTTCCACATCCGCAGCGAGGAACACCTGGTGTTCCGGGGGCTGCGCGCCCTCTACGGCGATTTCCCCCTGGGGGACGAGCCGGTGCGCGACTTCCATGTCCGCATCCGGCGGCCCGCCACGGTCCGGCGCTGGTTCCGGCCCCAAATCGTCTTCGAGCATGACCGCCACACCCCCTTCATGCCCCTCTCCGCCGCCCATGCCTTCGCCAGCCTGGAATGGGGCATGAACTGGTGCATCGCCAGTTACGCCCACCATTTCCTCACCCTCCATGCCGCCGTCCTGGAGCGCAACGGCCGGGCCGTCCTGCTGCCTGGCGAGCCGGGGGCCGGCAAGAGCACCTTGACCGCCGCCCTGTCCTTGTCGGGCTGGCGCCTGCTCACTGACGAAACCGCCCTGGTGGACCTGGACAGCGGGCTGGTGTGGCCCCTGGCCAGGCCCGTCAACCTGAAGAACGATTCCATCGACATCATCCAGGCCTTTTCCCGGGAAGCGGTGTTCGGCGACCGGGTGTTCGACACCCACAAGGGCACCGTGGCCCACCTCAAGCCCCGTGCCGAGACGGTGGCCCGCATGGACGAGCCCTGCCCCGTGGGCTGGGTGGTCTTCCCCCGCTGGGCCGGCGGCGAGCCGGCCCGCCTCACCCCCCGCTCCCGGGCCGACACCTTCGTCTTCGCCGCCGAAAACAGCTTCAACTACAGTGTTCTGGGCGAGGCCGGATTCCGGGCCCTCGAGGGCCTGATCCGGGGCGCCGACTGCTACGACTTCCGCTATGGCAAGCTGGAAGATGCCTTGAGTACCTTCGCGAGGCTGGCCGGATGAACGCCGCCTTCCAGCGCCTGCTGGCGGTCCTGCGCCAGCCCGATGCCCTGGCCCGGGTGGATGCCGACGGCTGGGATGGCCTGCTCCGCCACAGTCGCAGCGCCGGGCTGCTGTCCCGCCTGGCCCTGGATGCCCGGGACGCGGGCCTGTGGGAGGCGCTGCCGGACCGGGTCCGCCGCCACATGCGCGGTGCCTGCTTCGTCGCCGACCGTCAGATCAATGCCATCCGCTGGGAAGTCCACAAGCTGCACGAGGCCCTGGGCCACCACGGCATGCCCATCGTGCTGCTCAAGGGGGCGGCCTACGTCATGGGCGACCTGCCGCCTGCCCGGGGTCGCCTGTTCGGCGACGTGGACCTGCTGCTCCCCCGGGATCGCCTGGACGAGGCGGAGCGTCTGCTGCACCTCTACGGCTGGCATGGCGCCGGCCTGGACGACTACGATCAGCGCTACTACCGGGAGTGGATGCACGAGATCCCGCCCATGACCCATTTCAGTCGTGGCAGCACCTTGGATGTCCATCACAACATCCTGCCCCGGACCGCCCGCCTGAAGCCCCGGGCGGAAACCTTGCTGGCGGGCATCGAGCCCATTCCCGGCTACACCAACCTCTACCGCCTGGGCGATGCCGATCTGGTGCTGCATGCGGCGACCCACCTCTTCCATGAGGGGGAATGGGGCCATGGGCTGCGCGACCTGGTGGACCTGGATGCCTTGCTGAGGCACTTCATGGCCCGGCCGGGCTTCCTGGCCGAGCTGGGCCGTCGGGCCGCCGAGCTGGACCTGCGCCAGCCCCTGGCCTATGCCCTGGGCTGTGTCCGGACCACCCTGGGCACGCCCCTGGGCGACCCCGCCCTGGTCGCCGAGCTGGAGGCCCCCGCCCATGCCCTGGTGCGCGTCGCCCTGGGCCACGGGTTCGCCAGCGCCCATCCCGACATGGCGAGCCCCGGGGCCGCCGCCGCCCTGCTGTTCCTGTATGTGCGCAGCCACTGGCTGAAGATGCCGCCCCACCTGCTCGTTCCGCATCTGCTCCACAAGGCGTTGGCGGCCGGCGAGGTGGAGAAGGCATGACAGAGTTGTCGAAAATCTTTACAAATCCCGCCTGGAGACCCTGGAAGATCGGCCGCTTCCCTTGCCAGACCTGGGTTTATGGTTCAGGTACGTTTCTTGCTGTAGATTAATTGATCGTATTGTCTGTGGAGTGGCTAGACCATGTCCGATAACAAAGCCGAAGAGAACCAGGCCTCCCATCAGCCTGAAAAAGTCAGTATCCCCCGCCGCAAGCTGACCACGGCGGCCCTGGCCGGTCCCGTGGTCCTGGGCACCCTGACCAGCCGCCAGGCCCTGGGCCAGGTGCCGTACAAGTGCACGGTGTCGGGCCTGATCTCCAACAATTTCTCGCCCACCGGTCACAAGAGCGGAACCTGCAATACCCTGGGCCTCTCTCCCGGCTGCTGGAAGCAGAACAACACCATCTGGCCCTCCGGCTCGCCGGCCCGCAGCACCAAGTTCGTCACCACCTTCGGCGTCGAGTTCTACGGCGCCACCCTGATTCAGGTGATCTGCCCCGAGGGTTACGGCAAGACGGTCAGCGGCATCACCAACCCCATCCCCAATGGCGCCCCCAACGCGGGCCTGGCCCGGGCCGGTGTCGCCAGCCTGCTTAACGCCTACAAGGCCGGCGCCATCTCCAGCCACGACGCCTACCCGGTCACGGTGAGCGAGGTCATCGCCATGGTGAAGAGCGCCCTGCAGGGCAACGACACGGTGGCCACCCAGACCGGCGGCCGGGTCACCACCCTGCAATATCTCACCAGCTTGTATGGCGGCACGTCCAGCAGCCCGGATTCGGGTACCACCACGGGTTGTCCCAAGGGTAGCCAGACCCTGACCCTGAGCCAGAAATGCCTTAGCTGATCGGCCCGGTGTTACCGTCATGAAAAAACCCCGCAGATGCGGGGTTTTTTCATGACCAGTCATTTCCGGTTCGGCAGGCGCAAGCCCCGCAAGGCGTCCCTGACCAGCCAGCCCAGCATCCTGGGGTTCTCCGCTACCTTGCTCAGGGCATAGGGCCGCCAGGCGGCACCGAAGGGCACATAGATCCGCACGGGAACATGGGCTTTTCGGGCGAATTCGACAATTTCCCGGCGCGGCAGGCCATGCAGCAACTCGATCTCGCAGGGCGTGCCCGCCGCATGGAGACGGGCAACCGATTCCCGTACCAGGCCGGCGTCATGGGTGGCCACGGCCACGGCCGGAGCCCGGCCGGCCAGGGTGTCGACGACCGCCAGAAATCCCTTTCGCCGGTCTCGGCCAGGGTCCGTGGGGTCGGCCCATTCCCCTTTGACCACCCTGGCCCGGATGCCCAGGCGGCTGGCCCAGGCGGCATCCTCGACGCTATCGATCCAGCGTCCCGGCAGGGTGAGGCCCGTGGCGACCCCCAGGGCCGCCACGGCCTCGACGCAGGCCAGGGTGGTCTCCCGGGTGAGCCGCTCGTGGGAATCGAAATGAAGGAGGATGCCCCCCGCCTTGGCGCTTTCCGCGACGGCGGCCAGCAGGTCCGGATTGAAGCCCAGGGCGGGCGCCTTGATCGACGCATAGGCGCCGGGCAGGCGGCGGCCGATGGCCTCGATGAGGGCCAGGGTCTCGCCGGCCACCTTGGGGGGAAAGTCCCCGGTGCCCTGGAAATAGCCGAGGGTGCTCACCAGCCCTTCATCCGCCAGACGGATGGCGATGGCCAGGGCATCCGCCAGTTCCGGCCCGGGCACATAGACCCGTCCGGCCAGATTCAGGCCCCAGCGCAACGGCTTGGTGAGCAGGCGTCTCAGCATCGCGCCATCCTCCCCGACTACCGCCTCAGGCGGCCGAGGGCGGCCCGGATGCCACGCTTGATCAGCAGCTTGGCGGCCGCGGCGCCCAGGGGAATGGCGCGGATTTGGACGTAGCCGCGGGTTTCGTATGTCCAGAGCTTGGTCCAGTCGGCCATGACGCCCATGAATTCGTAGGCCTCCAAGCCCCGTCGGGAAGCTTCTGCCAGGGTGTGGGCGATGAGCAGTTGTCCGGGAGAACAACGGGCATAAGCCGCGTCATGGCTGATCTTCAGCAACCAAAGTCGGCGTCGCCATTCCACGGCGATCTGCATGGCGACGGGTTGGCCGTCGATGCGGAGGAAAGCGAGGCGCAGGATGCCCGTCTTCGCCGCCTCGGCGGCGAAGCGCCGAAAGAAAGCGCCCTGCCAGGGGTCCGCCGTCAACGACGTGCCGGCATCCTCCTTCCAGCTTCGGGCCTCCACGGCGTAGGCCTCGGCCAGCGCCATGTCCAGCTGGCCGGTGGATCGCGGTTCGTGGAAATCATAGGTGGGCTCCCCGAAGGCGCGGGCCTTGCGTTCCAGTCGCCGGAGATCGGAACGCCGCCCGGCATTCAGCACGTCGTGGAGATCCCCCCCGGGAGTCAGGGGAATGGTCGGCGTGGGCATCGCCGGCCGGACCTGGACGAAGCCGCGTCGGGCATAGGCTCGCCGCAATAGAGGAAGGGTGAGGGAGTCGACGGGCACCCGCTCCAGGTACAGCGGTAACGGCTGGGCGGCCAGCAGCCCCGCCAGTTCCCGCAAACCTTCCGGCGATCGCCATGGAAAATCACCGGGCTCGAACAGGGCGGGCGGTTCCCGCAGCCAGTCCCCCACGCGGACCAGGGGCGCGATGGCCGCGATGGCCGAGCCTTCCCGGACCGCATAGAGGCGAACATCCTGGCCCGGGGGGAGGGCTTCCAGGCGAGCCCGTGTCCAGGCATGGGTCTGCATGGGTATGGCGGAAGTGGCCCGGGGCGGCAGCGGCCAGGCATCGGGTTCCGGAAGATCCGCCAGGCGAGTCCGAATCAGTCCCATGCAGGTGTTGTGGCCGAAGTCAGGCCCCTGGTTCCGCGTGCAGCTAACATGCCCATCCTGAGTTCAAGTAGAGGGGGGCGCCGGGAATGGCTCGGAGGATATCCCGAGAACTCGCCAGCCCGGCTTGCAATGCCTGGCGAGCGCGGCTAGCTTCAAGGCTGCCCAAGAGGGCATGCCCCACCCAGCCACGATCTTACCCGGGCACCATGACCCCACAATACCTAGTTCGCTGTTTCTTTGGTTTTGCCGAACTGCCCCCCGCCTACGGAAGCTTGCTGGAAGGGGAAATCGCGAGGCAAGGCTTCTTCCGGGAGCCCCAATGGTTCGAGTATCTGCTCCGGCACTACTTCGCGTCGGGGGACGAGCTGCGGCTCTACGGTCTCGAAGACGCGGCCACGGGGCGGCCCCTGCTCCTGGCGCCCTTGCGCCACAGCCAGGCCGACTACGCGGTGCGCGGCGGCCAGGTGTTGGGTTCCCTCAGCCATCCAGAGAACTACGCCACGGCGGCGCTGATCTTCGATCCCGCCGTCCATGATTACCGCCCGCTATTGGGTGCCCTGTTCAAGCGCTTGCGGGAGGCAGGTTCCATGGAGTCGGGACACCGGCCCGATGCCATCCGGATCTGGCCCTTCGATCGCCACGCCGCATTGGGACATGCCCTCCTCGCCGCGCTCTGCGAGGCGGGCTACGTCGTCCAGACCTATGAGAATTCCTTTAACCGCTTCGAGGACACGGCGGGACTCGATTACGCCACCTACTTTGCCCGGCGCAGCGCCAACATGCGCTACAACGTCCGGCGCCGGCAGCGCGCCCTGGAAAAGCAGGGTCGACTGGAAATGAGGCTGATCACCGAGCCGGAGGATCTGGCCGCCGCGATTCCGGATTACATCGCCGTGTCCCGGGCCAGCTGGAAATCGCCCGCCTCCATGTATTCCCTGGAAACACTGGGGCTGATACAGCTTTGCGCGGCGAAGGGCTGCCTGCGCCTGGGCATCCTGCGGATCGATGGGGTGGCGGCGGCCACCCAGTTCTGGATCCTCAGCGGCGGCACGGCCCACTGTGCCCGGCTGGCCTACGACGAAGGCTACAAGAAGCTGGCGGTGGGGGTGGTGTTGACCAACTTCATGATTGCCCACCTGCTGGACCGCGACCACGTCGGCAGGCTGGATTACGGCTACGGCCGGGATGAATACAAGCGCGGCTGGATGAAGGATGCCCGGGAGTATTTCGGCATCATCGCCTTCAATCCATCCACCTGGCGGGGGCGCGCCTATGGGCTACGGCACGTCCAGGGCCGGCGTCTCAAGCGGGCGGTGAAAGGCGTTCTGGAACGTCTGGGCTGGAAAAGGCCAGCCACCGGGGACGACGAGGTGGCCTGATCCACCCGGCCGCCCCGACGCGCCTGTTAGCTGGCGTGGTAGCCCGTCACCACGTCCACTTCCTTCTTCGATCCCAGGATCACCGGCACCCGCTGGTGGAGGCCCTCGGGCTGGATGTCCAGGATGCGCGCGTAGCCGGTGGAGGAGGCACCGCCCGCCTGCTCAACGATGAAGCTCATGGGGTTGGCCTCATACATGAGGCGCAGCTTGCCGGGCTTGCCCGGATCCTTGGTGTCCCGGGGATACATGAAGATGCCACCCCGGGTCAGGATGCGGTGCACCTCGGCCACCATGGACGCCACCCAGCGCATGTTGAAGTCCTTGCCCCGGGGCCCTTCCTTGCCGGCCAGGCATTCCTCCACATAGCGCTGCACGGGGGGTTCCCAGAAGCGCCGGTTGGAGGCGTTGATGGCGAACTCCCGGGTTTCTTCGGGGACGCGCATGTTGGGGTGGGTGAGGATGAACTCGCCCACTTCCCGGTCCAGGGTGAAGCCGTTGACCCCATGGCCCATGGTCAGCACCAGCATGGTGGAGGAGCCATACAGGGCATAGCCGGCGCAGACCTGTCGGGTGCCGGGCTGGAGGAAATCCTTCTCGGTGGCGGCGCGGTTGGACACGGGAGCCCGCAGGATGGAGAAGATGGTGCCCACGGAAATGTTGATGTCCACGTTGCTGGAGCCGTCCAGGGGGTCGAACACCAGCAGGTACTTGCCCAGGGGATATTTGTCGGGAATGGCATAGACCTCGTCCATCTCCTCCGAGGCCATGCCGGCCAGGTGGCCGGCCCACTCGTTGGTGCGGATCATGATGTCGTTGGTGATCACGTCCAGCTTTTTCTGGGTCTCGCCCTGGACGTTCTGGGAGTCCAGCGCCCCCATGACGCCGATGAGGGCCCCCTTGTTCACCGCGTTGGAGATGACCTTGATGGCGGTGACCAGGTCGTTGAGCAGGGCGGTGAAATCGCCGGTGGCACCGGCCACGTGGCGTTGTTCCTCGATGATGAACTGGGTGAGGGTGGTGCCGTTGTGCATGGCGGATTCTCTTAGGGAATATTAGAACCCGACGATTTTAATATATACGCGGTTTTTATGGGAGCAGAAAAAGCCCTTATTGACTTGTCAACTGGTCGGACCGCGTGAAGGACCAGCTCCGGGTGATGCCCAGGATGTCCACCTTGTTGCGCATGGCTTCGGAAAAGCGCGAGAAGGGCGCCGCCATCTCCACGATGTTGATGGCCGCCTGGTCCAGGACCTTGGAGCCGGAGGAACGTTCCACCTGGATGGATTCCACCGTGCCATCGGCGTTGATGTTCACGGTCAGCACCAGGGTGCCGTACAGGCGGTTGCGCTTGGCGGCCTCGGGATAGTTGAGGTTGCCGACGCGTTCCACCTTGATGCGCCAGTCCTCCACGTACTGGGCAAACGTGAACTCCTGGGCCCGGGCGCCCACGAACATGCGCCTGGGGCGCTTCTGGTATTCGTCCATCTGCTGGTTGATGCGGGCCTGGAGCTTGGCCATCTCCAGGCTGCGGGCGGCCAGGTCCAAGGGGGCCGGGACCGGGGCGGGTGGATGGGGTTCGGCGGCCGCCACGGGCTTCTGCTCCGGCGCCTTGTAGTCGGACTTGATCTGCTTCATGAGGGCCTGGGTCTGCTGCTCCAGGGCCTGGACCCGGGCGTTGAACTCGGCTTCGGCGCTCATGGCCTGGTTCTGCTTGGCGACCGGGAGGGGCGACTTGGCCTGGCGGTCCTCCTCCACGTTGCCGCCGCCATCCAGGTTGTGCTGGGCCAGGACATCGGCCTTGAGGGGCTTGGCCTTGGTCTTGGCGTTTACCAGGACCACGTCGATGGGGGGGCCGCTCTTCTCGAAAAGCTTGGGGTTCGCCGCCTTGAACTGCATGCCGAAGATGAACAGCACATGAAAGATGGCGGAGATCAGGATGGCCTTGGTGAAGCGGTCGTCCCAGTCCGCCGAGGTCAGCGGCGCATAGGGCACCGGCGCGAAGGCGTCCTTCAGGCGATCGACGGGGCCAGGTAACGGCATGTGAGGTCGATGTCGAGGAGGTCGATGGCTTCCACCGCCACCCGTACCCGGTCGCCGGGATTGAGGGTGGGGGCGCCGGTGATCTTGGCGACCAGGGGCAGCGTGTCGAAGCGGATCAGGTTCTCGCGCCAGACCGTGGCGTCGGCTTGGGCCACTTCCTCCTGTTGCAGCCAGCGCAGGCACCAGTAACGCTCCATGCGCCGCTGGAACTCGGCGTAGGCGTCATAGGCCAGTTCGAAGTCCCGCACCGCCGCGAACAGCAGCGGGTCGTTGCCGGCGTGGGGCGGCTTCTCGTCCCGGGCCATGGCCAGGATCTGGCGCTGGTTGATGAGGTCCACGTAGCGGCGAAGGGGTGAAGTGCTCCAGGTGTAATGGGCCACGCCCAGGCCCTCGTGGGGCGCGGGCTTCAGGGTCATGCGTACCTTGCCGGCGGTCTGGGCCCGGTAGACGCCGGCCACGTCCCGCTCCGCCAGCAGGGCGCCCCAGCGGCTGTTGGCCAGAATCATCAGTTCGGAGACCACCTTGTCGATGGGATTGCCGCGTATCCGGGGCACGATCTCCACCCGTTCCCCCGCCACCTTGAACACATAGTCATGGCGCTGGATCTGGTCGGCCTTGCCCCGGTCGGCTTCCAGCCTGAGGGCCAGGCGGTACAGCCACTCCAGTTCCCGACGGAAAGGGTAGTCGGGGCCGGCCCCGCCGATGCTGGTTTCGTTGAACAGGGGTTCCAGGATCTCGTGGCGCAGGTTGGCGGCGATGCGGACCCGGTCGGCCTGGGTCGACAGGCTCTGGATGGACAGGTCGGGCGCCACCTCCACATACAGGGAAAGGGCCGGGCAATCCCGGTTCTCCGCCAGGGTGTACTGGGCGATGAGATCCTCCGGCAGCATGGTGATCTTGCCGCCGGGCATGTAGACCGTGGAGAGCCGCGTGGCCGCCACCCGGTCCAGGTCGGAGCCGGGGGTCAGCCCCAAGGCCGGGGCGGCGATATGGATGCCCAGGCGGACCGAGCCGTCGGCCCGGAAGATGACGGAAAAGGCGTCGTCGATTTCCGTGGTGGCCGCGTCGTCGATGCTGAAGGCGGGCGCGTCGCCGGCCGGCAGGTCGGGGGGCGGCGGCGGCGCTTGCAGGGTGGTGAAGCCGGCCCCCCGGGGGAAATGGCTGAGCAGGAAGCCTTGCAGGTGGTACTCGTGGATGGAGGGGATGGCGCCGCATTTCGCCAGCAGGCGGGCCGCCGACAGGCCGGTTTCGGCGCAGGCGTCGGCGAAGGCCTTGAATTCCAGGCTGTTCTTGTCCGGCTTGTGGGCCAGCTCGAAGACCTTGACGCCCAGTTCCTCCGGCAGTTCGCCCCGCGCCAGGGCCGCGCTCCATTCGGCCCGCTTCGCCGTCTCCCGCGTTTTCCGTTCCACCGCCGCCTTCGCGGCGGCCAGGACGTCGGCGGGGGCGGCCCGGTAGCGGCCCTTGCCCTTCTTGTGGAAATAGATGGGGGCCTCGTGGAGGGCCAGCAGGATGGCCGCCGATTCGGGCGCGGTGGGCGCATGGCCCTGGTATTCCCTGGCCAGGTCTTCGAAGCCGAATTCCGCCTCCCCCGCCACTTCCCAGAGGAAATCCAGATCCAGCTCGGCCTTGCCCGCCCGGGCCTGGTCCATGACCTGGGCTGGCGCCGGCGCCGCAAATTTCAACAGGATGTGGGCGGCCTTCACCTTGGTCCGCCTGCCGTGCTGGGATTCCACCTGGAAGGAACTGTCGTTGTCGGCCAGGATGGTGCCGGCCTTGATGTCGCCGTCTTCTTCGTAAAGGACGTACATGATCAGAAGGCCAGGATGGCGGGCAGGTAATCGAGAAACCGGGTGAAGCCGTGGTCGCCGCCTTCCAGGATCGTTTGGCGGGCGCCGGTGTAATACGCGGCGGCTTCTCGGTAATCCAGTACCTCGTCGCCGGTCTCGGCCAGCAGGAAATAGCGTTCCGGCCGGGTGATGGCGGGAATGGCCAGGCTATCCAGCTCGTCGGCATGGTCGGCGCTGAACAGGTATTCCTCGCCGCTGTGCCAATTTTTCTGGGTCTGGCCCACGTAGGACCGCAGCTTGGCGTGGCAGGCCACGCAGGGATTGACGAGCACCGCCTTGAGGCCGTGCTTTTCCGCCAGATGGGTGGCGTAGAAGCCGCCCAGGGAACTGCCCAGCAGCTTGGCCGTCCCCCTGGAGGCGGCGATGAGCGTCTCCAGCCGCTGGATGGCGGCGGCGGGACGATGGGGCAGGTCGGGGCAGGCGAAGGCTTCGGCCAGGCCCCGCTCCGCCATCCAGGCGGCCATGTCGGTGGCCTTGCCGGAACGGGCGGAACTGTTGAAACCGTGGATATAGATCAGCATGGATGGAATGGCGGGCGGAACATCCGCCATTCTACCGGGCATCCCCCGTTCGCACCCGTGCCAGCCATTGCGTCAGGTCGTCCAGCAGGCGGCCGCTGGCCTGGCCCAGGGCCCGGGCCGCCGCCGCCGCGTCGTAGCCCGCCGCCGGCGCTTCCGCCTGGAAGACCTGGCGGGCCAGCAGCCGGCCATCCCGGCGGTCCAGCAGTTCCGCCTCCAGGGCGACCCGGGCCAAGCCCGGCGCCTGGACGGCCTCGTGGTGAAAGTCGAGGAGCCGGGTGTTGAGCTGGACATCCCCGCCGATGCCGGTCCCCAGCTCGGCCACGCTCCGGAACATGCCGCCGGCTTCCAGGCGCTGGCGGAGGAGCAGGTTGAGGCGCCGGGCAGGCGGCTCGCTCCAGCGGGCGTACTGGTATTGGCCCAGGGTGCCGGGGGAACGGCTGTAGACCAGGTTCAGGCCCTTGAGGATTTCCTGGGCCTCGGTGTCGCCCAGCAGCAGGGTCGGTCCCGGCGTTGCCGGGGCCGCCAGGGCGGCCGGGGGCGGCACCTCCAGGACGTGGAAGGTAACCGGCTGGGGACGGCCGGCGGGCAGTCCGCAGCCGGCCAGCAGGCTGGCGACGGCCAAGGCCGCGAACAGGTGTCGCAGGGTGCTCATGGTGCTTCTCCCGGTCCCAGTTCCGCCTTGTGGGGGCCAAACAGCAGCCGGCCGGGATCGGCGTAGTCCCGCCCGGCGGTCTGCACGGTTTCGCCGGCGGCCCGCATGGACTGGGCGGCCCGCTGGATTTCCTGGAGGCCCAGGTCGGCGCTGAGCCTCAGGCGTATCTGGGTATCCCGCAGGCCCGCGTCCAGGGCGCCCAGAGTGGTCCGGGTGGCACGCAGGGTCGCTTCGGCCTCGCCGGCCAGGGCATCCAGGCGTTGCCCGGCGACGCGCACCGACTGGCCGGCATCCCGCACCGCCGGCGCCAAGGACTGGACCGCGCCGTCCACCTGGCCGGCGCTGTGGCGAATGGCCGCCAGGGTCTCGGACACCTCCGGCAGGCGCTGCCTCGCCTCGCCGCTCAGACCCGCCAGGTTGTCCAGGAGGGCGCGCACGGACCGCTGGTTGTCGTCGGAGAGGAGCCGGCTGAAACGGACCAGGGCATCCTGGCCGGCATTGCCCAGGTCCTCGATGTTCTTGGCGAAGCGGGCGATTTCAGGCACGCCCTCGTCGATCACCACGTATTCCTCACCCTTGGGAATCCGGGTCAGGGGGCCGCCCCCCTTCCAGACGTTGTTGAGATCCACCGCCGCCAGACCGGTGACCAGGTTGCGGCTCACCACCGCCTCCACGCCTTCCAGGACCGGGGTGCGGGCGTCCACCTCCAGCACTACCCGGACGGTCTTGGCCTGGTTGGGCAGGATGACGTAGTCCATCACCTTGCCCACCTTGATGCCCTGCATGCGCACGTCGCTGTTGATCTGGAGGCCCTCCAGGGACTGGTTCTGGAAATACACCAGATAGCGCCTCACTTCCTTGTCCTCGCCGCCCTGGAGCCACCAGACCGCGCCGGCCAGCAGCAGCAGCAGGGCGAGGACCATGCCGCCGACCCAGAGGTATCTCGCCTCGGATTCCATCTCATCCCCTCTCGCCCGAATGGGCGGCGAAATAGGTTCGTATCCAGTCGTGATCCATGCCGCTCACCTCCCGCACCGGCCCGTCGGCGATCACCCGGCCGCCGTTCAGGACGATGACCCGGTCCACCATGCCCCAGAGGGTATCCAGGTCGTGGGTGGCGATGAGGGCGGTCAGCCCCAGACTATCGCACAGCACCCGCAACAGGTGATCGAAGTCCCGGGCGCTGATGGGGTCCAGGCCCGAGGTGGGCTCGTCCAGGAAGAGCAGTTCCGGTTCCATGGCCAGGGCCCGTGCCAGGGCCGCCCGCTTCTTCATGCCGCCCGACAATTCGCTGGGCCGCTTGTCGGCCGCGTCCATGGGCAGTCCCACCAGGCGGATCTTCATGGCCACCAGTTCCTCCAGGAGGGCGGATGGCAGATCGGTATGTTCGCGCAGGGGCACCCCCACGTTTTCGGCGACGCTCAGGGAGGAGAACAGGGCGCCTTCCTGGAACAGCACGCCGAAGCGGGCGCGGACCCGGTTGAGCCGCTGCTTGGGGATGGCCCAGATGTCCTCGCCGAACAAGCGGATGCGGCCCTCGTCGGGGCGCAGGAGGCCGATGCACTCCCGCAGCAGCACGCTCTTGCCGGTGCCGCTGGCGCCGATGAGGGCCACCACCTGGCCCCGGGGGATGGAGAAACCCACGCCCCGGTGCAGCCAGTGGCCGCCCAGGCGGGTATGGACATCCTCGGCTTCCAGCACGAAGGCGCCGTCGATCATCGCGGAATCTCCGGGTGGGCCACGGCGAACACGGCGTTGATGAGGATGACCGCCACCAGGCACTGGACCACGGTGGTGGTGGTGTAGGCGCCGACGCTGCGGGCGTCGCGGCTCACCTGGAAACCGTTGCGGCAGGCGATGAAGGCGATGGCGGCGGCGAACACCGGTGCCTTGTACAGGCCGAACCACACCGTCTTCAGGGGGAGGACGGCCTTCAGCCGCTCGAAGTAGGTGTAGTAGGTCACGTCCAGCTGGTTGGAGGCCACCACCGAGGCGCCGATGATGCCCAGCATGTCGCCCACGAAGGTGAGCAGGGGTAGGGCGATGACCAGGGCCAGGAGACGGGGCAGGACCAGCACCTGGATGGGTGACAGGCCCAGGGTCGAAATCGCGTCCACTTCCTCGGTGACCTTCATGGCGCCGATCTGGGCGGTAAAGGCCGCCCCGGAGCGGCCGGCCACCAGGATGGCGGTGAGCAGGGGCGACAGTTCCCGGGTCACGGCCAGGGCAATGCCATCCACCACGAAGATGTTGGCCCCGAATTTCTGCACCTGGATGCCCAGCAGGAAGGCGAACACCACCCCCACCAGGAAGGTCATCAGGGCGATGATGGGCAGCGCGTTCAGGCCCACCGTCTGGAGCTGGACCGTGAGTTCCCGGTGGCGCAGCAGCGAGGGTTTGCGGAGCAGGTCGGCCAGGGCCTCGGCCACCTGGCCGAAGAAGGCCATCTGTCCCAGGAACCGCGTCGTGGCCAGGGAAGCCATCCGGCCCAGGCGGGCCACGCCGCGGGCCCGCTTGCGCCGGGGTTTGGCGCGGGTGTCCAGGCGATCGGCCACCAGGTGGATGAGGGTCAGCTGGGCGGGCTCGAAATGGCGCAGGTCCACGTGGGACCACACCACGCCCAGCGCCCGCAGGCGGCGCACCACCAGCATCACGCCGGCGCTGTCCAGGCGTTCCAGGTTGGCGGCGTCGATGCGGAGGGGCTGGTCGTGGGGCACTTCCAGGCCGGCCAGCAGGCTTTCCGCGAGGCCCAGGTGGCGGATGCACCATTCGCCGGTCAGGCGGAGCACGCAGCCTTCATCGTCCTGGAAACGCTGGAGGCCGGGTTCCGCCATGGCTCAGGCCCCGGCCAAACGTTCCAACAGCTTGCCGTGGATGCCCCCGAAGCCGCCGTTGGACATCACCAGCACGTGGTCTCCCGGTCGGCTGGCCGTGGCGACGGCCGCCGCCAGGCTGTCCAGGTCGGCATGGGTGCTGGCTTTGCCGCCCAGGGGAGCCAGGGCCTGCGCCGCGTCCCAGTCGATGCCGCCGGTATAGCAGAACACCTGGTCGGCACCGGCCAGGCTGCCGGGCAGGGCGGCCTTCATCACCCCCAGCTTCATGGTGTTGGAGCGGGGTTCCAGGACCGCCAGGATGCGGGCTCCGCCCACCTTTTCCCGCAGACCGGCCAGGGTGGTGGCGATGGCGGTGGGATGGTGGGCGAAATCGTCGTAGACGGTGACGCCACCCGCTTCGCCCCGCACTTCCAGGCGCCGCTTCACGTTGACGAAGCGCGACAGGGCGTCGAGGCCATGCCTGGCCGGCACGCCGGCATGCCGGGCGGCGGCGATGGCGGCCAGGGCGTTATGGCGGTTGTGCTCGCCCAGCAAGGGCCAGTTCACCTGGCCCTCGAGCCGGTCGTCCAGGCTCACGTCGAAACGGTTCGCGTCCACTTCCCGGGCCTTCCAGCCGAAGCCGGGACCGGCGAAGTATTCCACCGGCGTCCAGCAGCCCCGGCCCAGGACGCGCAGGATGTTCTCGTCGCCGCCGTTGGCGACCACCAGGCCATTGCCGGGCACGGTGCGGACCAGATGGTGGAACTGGGTCTCGATGGCGGCCAGATCGGGAAAGATGTCGGCGTGGTCGTATTCCAGGTTGTTCAGCACCGCCGTGCGGGGGCGGTAATGAACGAACTTGGAGCGTTTGTCGAAGAAGGCGGTGTCGTACTCATCGGCCTCGATGACGAAGAAGGGGCTGTCGGTGAGGCGGGCGGAAACGCCGAAATTCATGGGCACGCCGCCGATGAGATAGCCGGGATCCAGGCCGGCATCTTCGAGAATCCAGGCCAGCATGGAGGACGTGGTGGTCTTGCCGTGGGTGCCGGCCACTGCCAGCACCCATTTGTCCCGGAGCACGTTCTCCGCCAGCCACTGGGGTCCGGAAACGTAGGGCAGGCCCTGGTTCAGGATGGTTTCCATGAGGGGCTGCTTGCCCCGGGTGACCACGTTGCCGATGACGAAGATGTCCGGCTTGAGGCCGACCTGGTCGGCATCGAAGCCTTCGATGAGCCGGATGCCCAGGCTTTCCAGCTGGGTACTCATGGGGGGGTAGACGTTGGCGTCGCAGCCGGTGACGGTGTGTCCGGCCCGCTGGGCGATGGCGGCGATTCCACCCATGAAGGTGCCGCAGATGCCGAGTATGTGTATGTGCATGGAATATGGGGAGCGGGCGTCCAGGGAATTATCCGATGGGTTAAAGAATGCCGCCACTTGGTCGATAATGACATCCACGTACATGGAATTTCGCCTGCAATGAAACGACCCCCTGACTCGCTGCGCTCGTTTCCCCCCGAGGGGGCGATCAGTTCCTTCGGAACGGCCGCGCGGAACTGACATGGCCCAGACACCCAACGTCATCGGTTTGACCGTCATGCAGCGGCTCAAGGAGACCGGTGAGCCCGCCACGCCCGAGAACTACGAGCGCTATTACTATGAGATTTCCGGCCTGCCCCGGCCGGAAAGCGCCCTGGGCGAGGCCCAGGTGGGCGAGACGCCGAACAACGCCTTCTGCACCGAGTTGCTGGGCGTGCTTCGGCAGATGCTCCAGGAAGTGACCGACAAGACAGAAACCCTGGCCAAGGACCTGGGGGAAAAGAACAAGGACCTGGCTGGCAACGTCACCAACCTGAAGAGCAGCCGGGACAAGAGCGAGATTCTCCGCCTGCTCTCCACCGTGGTCATGCAGGCCGGCGGCATCCAGAACACCGTGGAAGCCAGCCACAAGGACCTGGTGGAAACCCGCCGGGCCCTCGTCTCCATGCAGGAGGAACTGGCCGAGACCCGCCAGCTCCTGAACGAGGATGCCCTGACCGGCGCCCTCAACCGGCGGGGCCTGGACCAGACCCTGATGCGGGAGATCGCCCGGGCCCAGCGCCTGGACACCAAGCTCAGCCTGGCCATGGTGGACCTGGATTTCTTCAAGAAGGTCAATGACCAGTATGGCCACGAGGCCGGCGACCAGATGCTGGTCCACTTCGCCAGCCTGATCAAATCCGTGCTGCGCAAGTCCGATGCCCTGGTTCGCTACGGCGGCGAGGAGTTCACCCTGATCCTGCCGGACACCGATTCCCGGGGAGCCCATTTCGTCCTGGCCCGCCTCCAGCAGCTCATGAGCAAGAGCCCCCTGGTCTTCGAGGGCAAGCAGGTCAACACCACCTTCAGCGCCGGGGTGGCTACCCTGCGGGGCGAAGAGAACGGCCACGCCCTGCTGCGGCGCGCCGACGAAGCCCTCTATTCCGCCAAGAACGGCGGCCGGAACGCCATCAAGGTCGCCGCCTGAACCGGCCCGCCCGTCGTCCCGCGGAGCGCGACGCCATGGCCAACGCCAATCCCCGCGCCCTCGCGGCCGGCCTGGTGGGGGCGGTGCTCCTGGACAAGCGCAGCCTCTCCCAGGTTCTCTCCGAGCGCCGGCCGGACCAGGGCGCCGATCCCCGGGTCTGGTCGGCGGCCCGCAACCTGGCCTATGGCACCCTGCGCCAGGCCGGCCGCCTGCGTTTCTTCCTGGCCCGGCTGGTGGGACGGCCCCTGAATCCGCCGGAACTGCTCGGCGCCCTGCTGGTGGGGCTCTACGAGCTGGACGCCACCGACACGCCCGCTTACGCGGTGGTGAACGAGATCGTCGCCCTGGCCGCCCGCCGCCATCCCGGAGCCCGGGGTTTCGTCAACGCGGTCTTGCGCAATTTCACGCGGCGGCGGGAGGCGTTGCGCCAGGCCGCCGAACAGGATGCCGAGGCGGCCTGGAACTTTCCCCGCTGGTGGCTGGAACGGCTCCAGGCCGAATACCCCCATGCCTGGCGGGACATCGTCGCCGCCCAGAACGCGCATCCGCCCATGACCCTGCGGATCAACCGGCGCCGCGCCGATCCGGCCGCAATTCTGGCCCGCCTGGCGGGCGCCGGCCTCGCCGCCCGGCAAACCGGCGCCTGGGCCCTCACCCTGGATACGCCCGTGCCGGTGGGTGAACTGCCAGGTTTCGCCGCCGGCGAGGTGTCGGTCCAGGACCTGGGCGCCCAGTGGGCCGCGCCGCTCCTGGAACCCGCCGCTGGACAGCGGGTGCTGGATGCCTGCGCGGCGCCCGGCGGCAAGACGGGCCATCTGCTCGAGCTGGCCGACCTGGACCTCACCGCCCTGGACAATGACGCCGGGCGCCTGGCCCGGGTCCGGGAGAATCTGGACCGCCTGGGACTGGACGCCAGCCTGCTGGCGGCCGACGCGGGTGACCCGGCGGCCTGGTGGGACGGCCTGCCCTTCGACCGCATCCTGCTGGACGCCCCCTGCACCGCATCCGGGGTGGCCGGCCGCCATCCCGACGGCCGCTGGCTGAAGCGGGCCGAGGATATGCAACACCTGGTGGGGCAACAAGCCCGCTTGCTGGAGGCTTTGTGGCCGCTGCTCAAGACGGGTGGCAAAATGCTTTACGCCACGTGCAGCCTGTTTGGCGCCGAAAACGCCGGGCAGATGGCCACTTTCCTCGCCCACCACCCGGACGCGCGCCTCGATTCCTTCGATCCGCCCGTGGGGGATCAAGGCCGCCTGCATCCCGGCCCGGATTCGGATGGATTTTTTTATGCCCGCCTTGTCAAGACGTGATTTCCTCCTGCGCGCCGCGGCCAGCCTGGCCGCGCTGCTGGTCGCGCCCGTCGCCCGGGCCGAAGGCATCCAGCTGGCCCAGGCGGAAATCACCCTGAAGGGCGAACTGTTCCAGTTGACGGGCTATTTCGACATCCAGTTGTCCTCCACCCTGGAAAACGCCCTCCAGCGCGGCGTCCAGCTCACCTTCGTGCAGGCTTTCGAGGCCCAGCGGGAGCGGGACTTCTGGCTGGCGGAGGACCTCATCGAGTTGCAGCGGAACGTGCGTCTCTCCTACAACGCCCTGCTACGCCAGTATTACGTGTCCGTCCAGGGCGTCTCGTCCTCCCACGAGACCCTGGTCGATGCCCTGCGGGCCGTGGGCGACCTCCGGGACTGGTCGATCCTGAACATCAAGCAGACCAAGAAGAAGTCCAGCAACCGGGCCTATATCCGCATGTATCTGGATATCGCCCAGTTGCCGAAGCCTCTCCAGGTCACCGCCCTGGCTTCCTCCTCCCGCTGGCAGCTGGACTCGGGCTGGCAGGAACGCAGCTTCAAGTACTGAGGCCGGAGACGCCCCGCCATGATCTATCTGGTCGCCATCAGCCTGCTGCTGGGGACCGCGCTGATCGGCCTGCTGGTGATGGCGGCGGACAATACCGCCTTCCTCGCCGGCAATATTTCCCTGCTCCTGGGGGTGGCGGCGGCCTCGGCGGTGGGCCTCATCGTGCTCATTTCCTACCAGGCCTTCGTGCTGATCCGCCGCATCCGCACCGGGGTCTTCGGCGCCAAGCTCACCGCCCGGTTCTTCCTCATCATCAGCCTCATGGCCCTGGCTCCGGGCCTGGTCGTCTACGGCGTCTCCGTCCAGTTCCTGATCCGCTCCATCGAATCCTGGTTCGACGTGCGCATGGAGAATGCCCTGGAAGGCGGCCTGGCCCTGGGGCGCTCGGCCCTGGAACACGTGCAGCGGGAAATGGTCTCGAAATCCGAGGCCCTGGCCCGGCAGCTCGCCGAACTGCCGCCCATGCTCCAGGCTCACCGGCTCGATGAACTGCGCGAGGCGGCGGGCCTTCAGGAGGCCAGCCTCCTGGACGACAAGGGCAAGCTTCTGGCCTTTTCCTCGGCCAATCGGGGCTCCCTGATCCCCCCGCCCCTGGACCAGGGCGCCCTGTGGCAGGCCAGGCTGTCCCAGCCCTGGTCCCGGCTCATCGCCGACGATGTGGGCGGCATCAACGTCAAGGTGGTGGTGCCGGTGAGCCTGGTGGCCCTCACCGAAAAGCTGCGCATCCTCCAGGTGGTCCAGCCCGTGCCCACCCAGCTGGCCATGGATGCCCAGCAGGTGGAGACGGCCCGCCAGGGCTACCAGGAGTTGGTGCTGTCCCGCCTGGGTCTGAAGCGCCTGTACGGCATTTCCCTGACCCTGGCCCTGACCCTGGCCCTGTTTTCCGCCCTCAGCCTCGCCTTCATCATCTCCGACCGGCTGGCCGCTCCCCTGCGCGCCCTGGCCCGGGGCACGCGCGCGGTGGCCCGGGGCGACTTCACCCAGGTGCAGACCGTGGCCAGCCGGGACGAACTGGGCATGCTGACCCAGTCCTTCAACCGCATGACCCGGCAACTGGCGGATGCCCGGGCCACCGCCGAGGAAAGCCACGACAAGCTTCTGGAAGCCAATGCCTATCTGGAAGGCGTGCTGGCCAGCGTGACGGCTGGCGTCGTCACCCTCGAGCCGGACCTCACGGTCCGCCTGGCCAATCCCATGGCGGCGGATATCCTGGGGGCCGGCCGGGTGGAACTGGAACACCGGCCCCTGGCGGAATGGGGCGTGGCCCGGGCCGAGTCCGAGGGCCAGCCGCCCCTGGCCCCCCGGGAAGGCTTGCGGCATTTTGCCGCCGACATGGTCCGGCATTTCCAGGAAAGCCCCACCCGGCCCTGGCGGGAACAGGTGGAACTTTCCACCCCCCTGGGCAAGCGCCTGATCCTGGCCCGGGGCACGCCCCTGTCTCCCGGCGAGCAGCCCGACTACGTTCTGGTCCTGGATGACGTCACCCAGCTCGTGCAAGCCCAGCGGGATGCCGCCTGGGGCGAAGCGGCCCGGCGCATGGCCCACGAGATCAAGAACCCCCTCACGCCCATCCAGCTCTCCGCCGAGCGCCTGGAAGCCAAGCTCGCCGACCGGCTGGAGGGGCCGGCCCGGGACACCCTGACCCGGGCCACGGCCACCATCGTCGGCCAGGTGGCGGCCATGAAGAGCCTGGTGGATGCCTTTGCCCAATATGCCCGCCTGCCTTCGCCCCGCATCGAGCGGGTTGACCTGAACACCCTGACCCGGGAAGTCATGCATCTCTACGAGGGCGGCATTCCCCTGGAGCTGGACCTGGCGGCCGAACTGCCGCCGGTGGCGGGCGATCCGTCCTTGCTGCGCCAGGTGATGGTCAACCTCATGAAAAATGCCCAGGAGGCCCTCCATGACCGGGAATCGCCGAAAATACGCGTCGAGACACGCCTGGAGGGGGATCGCATCGCCCTCGTGGTGGAGGACAATGGCCCCGGTTTTCCGGAGGAACTCAAGAACCGGATGTTCGAGCCCTACGCGACCACCAAGCCGCGGGGCACCGGACTGGGCCTGCCGGTGGTAAAGAAGATTATCGAGGAACATCACGGCGCCATCGAGGTGCGCAACCTGGACGCTGGTGGCGCGCGGATCTGCATCCGCCTGCCGGTCCTGGCCGACGAGAAAGGATAGGAAATGCCCGAAATTCTGGTGGTGGACGACGAACCCGGCATCCGGGAGTTGATGCGGGAAATCCTCGAAGAGGAAGGCTACGACGTGCGCGCCGCCGAGAACGGCGCCGCGGCCCGGGCCGCCCTCGACGCCAAGGTGCCGGACCTGGTGCTCCTCGATATCTGGATGCCCGACGTGGACGGCGTCACCCTCCTGAAGGAATGGAAGACCCAGGGCCGGCTCACCATGCCGGTGGTCATGATGTCGGGCCACGGCACGGTACACACCGCCGTCGAGGCGACCCGCCTGGGCGCCTTCGACTACCTGGAAAAGCCGGTGGCCTACAAGCAGCTCCTGGAAGCCGTGCGCAAGGCCATGGAGACCCGCCGGGCCACGCCCATCACCTCGGGCACCCTGGAATATCTGGGTTCCGGCGAAGCCATCAAGCGCCTGACCCAGCGCCTGGGCCTGGCCGCCAGCGCCGGCCTGCCCGTGCTGCTGCTCACCGAGCCCGGTGCCGGCGAGGAGGCGGTCGCCCACTTCCTCACCCCGCCGGAGGGGGGCTTCATCCAGGTGGACGAGCCGGCCATCCTGGCGGACCGGCCCGCCGACCTGCTGGTGCGGGCCAAGGGCGGCCTGGTGTTCGTGCCCGACCTGTCCGTTCTGACGGCCATGCAGCAGAAGGGGCTGGCGCTGCTCATCGCCCGCCGCGCCGAGTTCGCCACCCGGGTGGTGGCGGCCTGCCAGTGCCCGCCCGCCCAGATGCTGGCCGAGGGCAAGCTGCAACGGGAATTGCACGACTTGTTCGCCCACGCGGTGGTGGAGCTTCCGCCCCTGCGCGGCCGCCGCGAGGACATACCGGTCCTGGCGGCGCGCATGCTGGAGGATGCCTGCGCCCATCTGCTCATCCCTCCCCGGCGCTTCACCGATGCCGCCCTGGCCTTCCTGGGCAACTACGACTGGCCCGGCAACCTGTCCGAGCTGGACGCCCTGGCCGGCCGCCTGGCCCTGGAAGAAAGCGACGAACCCGTGGACGTGCCGGCGGTGGAGGCCATCCTGGGCAAGCCGGCCAAGGCCACCGGCCCCGCGGGCATCGACCTCATGCTGCATCTGCCCCTCAAGGATGCCCGGGATGCCTTTGAAAAGGCCTATCTGGAAGCCTTGCTGACGGAGTGCAACTGGGGCATGAGCCGGGCCGCCGAGCGGGCCGGCCTGGACCGGACCAACCTCTATCGCAAGGTGAAGCAGCTGGGCATCGAAGCGCCGGGGAAGGAGAAGGCGTGAGGCACGAGGCGTCAGGGCGAGGCGTAATCTCCGCGCGCCATGACCGATTCCCGCCCGCTTTCCCGCCTGTTCCCGGTAGGCATGCCGCCCCACGGCTGTCTCCATGACCGACCTTCCTCCCCACTCCTGATTCCTCTCCCCATACCATGAAAATCATCATCCTCGGCGCCGGCCAGGTGGGCTCCAACCTGGCCGAACACCTGGTCCGCGAAGGCAATGACCTCACGGTGGTGGACCTGGACGCGGAGAAGCTCTCCCTGCTCCAGGACCGCTTCGACCTGCGCACCGTCCATGGCCAGGCGTCCCATCCCTCGGTCCTGCGCGCCGCCGGGGCCGAGGACGCCGACATGCTGGTGGCCGTCACCCTCAACGACGAGACCAACATGGTGGCCTGCAAGCTGGCGGGGAGCCTGTTCAACATCCCCACCAAGATCGCCCGCATCCGCGCCGTCGATTACATGAAGCATCCCCAGTTGTTCGACGCCAGCCATTTCGGCGTCGACCACGTCATCGCCCCGGAGCAGGAGATCACCGACTACCTGCGCCGCCTCATCGACTATCCCGAGGCCCTCCAGGTGGTGGACTTCGGCGGCGGCCGCGCCCGCCTGGTGGCCATGAAGGCCCGGGCCGGCGGCCCCCTGGTGGGCCACGAGTTGCGCGACCTGCAAAAACACCTGCCCGGCCTGGACGCCCGGGTCGCCGCCATCTTCCGCCGGGACCGGACCATCGTCCCCGAGGGCCGCACCGTCATCCAGGACAGCGACGAGATCTTCTTCATCGCCGCCACCGAGAACATCCGTGCCGTCATGAAGGAAATGCGCCGGGGCGACCGCAGCGTCCGCCGGGTGATGATCGCCGGCGGCGGCAACATCGGCCAGCGCCTGGCCCGCAACCTGGAGGCGGACTACGAGGTCAAGATCATCGACCGCAACAAGAAGAATACCGAGCAGCTGTCCCAAAGCCTCAAGCAGACCCTGGTGCTTACCGGCGACGCCACCGACGAGGACCTGCTGCTGGAGGAAAACATCGAGGACATGGACGTGTTCTGCGCCCTCACCAACGACGACGAGGACAACATCATGTCCTCCCTCCTGGCCAAGCGGCTGGGGGCCAAGAAGGTCATCGCCCTCATCAACCGTTCCACCTACGTGGATCTGCTCCAGGGCGGCGAGATCGACATCGCCCTGTCTCCCGCCCAGGCCACCATCGGCCCCTTGCTCACCCACATCCGGCGCGGCCACATGGCCGTGGTCCACAGCCTGCGCCGGGGCGCGGCGGAAGCCCTGGAAGCGGTGGTGCACGGCGATGCCAAGGCTTCCAAGCTGGTGGGGCGGCGCATCGAGCAGGTGGATCTGCCGGAGGGCGTTTCCATCGGCGCCATCCTGCGCGGCCAGCAGGTGCTCATCGCCCACCACGACAGCGTCATCGAAAACGAGGACCACCTGATCCTCTTCGTACCCAACAAGCGTCTGATACCCCGGGTGGAAAAGCTCTTCCAGGTGGGGCTGGGATTCTTCTGAGACGGGCTCCCCGTGCTGCGCCGCGTCTTCCCCATCCTGCACGTGCTGGGCCTGATCCTCCTGGTCTTCGGGGCGTCCATGCTGGCGCCTCTGCTGCTTTCGGAGATCAGCCTGGACGGCGCCCAGGGCGCCTACGACGAGGCGGTGCTGGCCACCCTGGGCTGCGGTGTGCTGCTCTGGCTGGCCGGCAGGCGCTGGCGGCGGGAACTCAAGGCCCGGGACGGCATCCTCCTGGTGGTCCTCACCTGGACCCTGCTGCCCGCCTTCGCCGCCTTGCCCTTCTTCATCTTCCTGCCCGGGGCGACCATGCTGGAAGCCTATTTCGAGGCCATTTCAGGCCTGACCGCGACGGGGGCCACCGTGTTGTCCGGCCTCGACAGGCTGCCCCATTCCATCAATCTCTGGCGCGCCGAACTGCAATGGCTGGGAGGGCTGGGCGTCATCGTCCTGGTGACGGCGGTGCTGCCCCTGCTGGGGGTCGGCGGGCGGCAGATGTTCAGCGCCGAAACCCCGTCGCCCATGAAGGACCAGAAGCTCACGCCGCGCATGGCCGAAACCGCGAAAGGGCTGTGGACGGTCTACGTGCTGCTGACCACGGCCTGCATCGTCACGCTCTGGGCCCTGGGCATGTCCCTCTTCGACGCGGTGGTGCATGGGTTCTCGGTGCTGGGGCTGGGGGCCTTCTCGTCCCACGACGCCAGCCTGGGCTATTTCCACTCCCCCGCCATCGAAGCCGCCGTCGCTGGATTCGCCCTGCTGGCCGGCATCAACTTCACGACCCATTTCGGCGCCCTGCGGGGCCGCCGGCTTGGCGCCTATCTGCGGGACCCCGAGCTGCGCTGGTTCCTGAGCGTGGTCCTGGGCAGCGCCCTGCTGCTGACCATCCTGCTCTGGTCCCGGGACGCCTTCCTGGACTGGCCCAGCGCCTTCCGCGTCACCTTCTTCAACACCATCTCCGTGGCCACCACCCTGGGCTTTTCCACCGCGGATTACGGTCATTGGCCCTTCTTCGCCGGCCTCTGGCTCATGTTCCTGTGCAGCTTCTCCACCAGCGCCGGCTCCACCGGCGGCGGCATCAAGATGATGCGGGCGGTGTTGCTCTTCAAGCAGGTCTACCGGGAGCTGAAGCGGCTCATCCATCCCAATGCCCAGGTCCCCCTGCGCCTGGGCGACGACGCCGTGCCGAACAAGATCGTCTACGCGGTCCTGGCCTTCGCCTTCATCTACGTGGCCGCCATCATCTTCCTGTCGTTCGCGCTTTCCCTGAGTGGCCTGGACGTGCTCACCGCCTTCTCGGCGATCGTCGCCTGCGTCAACAATACCGGCCCCGGCCTGGGGGCGGTGGGGCCGGCCCACACCTACGCGGTATTGAACGAGTTCCAGTTGAGCGTGTGCGCCTTCGCCATGCTTCTGGGGCGTCTGGAGTTGTTCACCCTGCTGGTGGTGCTGACCCCGGCCTTCTGGCGAAAGTGATCCGGCATGCGAGACACGGCCGCACTCCACTTCCATCTGCCCACCACCCGTCCCTGGCGCATCCTGGCCATCCTGCCGATCCTGCATGTGCTGGGCATGATCATCGGCGTTTTCGGCCTGTCCATGACGCTGCCCCTGGCGGTATCGGAGCTGACCGATGACGATGCCCAGCGCGCCTATGACCTGGCGGTGCTCATCACCCTGGCCAGCGGTGTCTTCCTGTGGCTGCTGGGCCGGCACTGGAAACGCGAGCTCAAGGCCCGGGACGGCATCCTCCTGGTGGTGCTGACCTGGCTGCTCATGCCGCTGTTCGCGGCCCTGCCCCTTCTCATCTACCTGCCCACGCTGAGCTTCACCGACGCCTATTTCGAGACCATGTCGGGACTCACCACCACGGGCGCCACGGTCCTTTCCGGCCTCGACAAGCTGCCTGATTCCATCAATATCTGGCGGGGCCAGCTGCACTGGCTTGGGGGGCTGGGCGTCATCGTGCTGGTGGTGGCCGTCCTGCCGCTGCTGGGCGTCGGCGGCCGCCAGATGTTCAAGGCCGAGACCCCGGGACCCATGAAGGACGACAAGCTGACGCCGCGCATGGCGGAGACCGCCAAGGGGCTCTGGGGCGTCTACATCCTGCTCACCGTGGCCTGCATCGGTCTCTACTGGTACTTCGGCATGGGGCCCGCCGATGCGGTGGTCCACGCCTTCTCGGTCATGGGCCTGGGGGGGTTTTCCTCCCACGACGCCAGCTTCGGCTATTTCAAGTCCCTGCCTCTGGAAATCATCACCGAGGTGTTCGCGGTGCTGGCCGGCATGAATTTCGCCATGCACTTCATGGCCCTGCGAGGACGCAGCCTGGCGCCCTACCGGGTGGACCCGGAAATCCGCTGGTACCTGGGTTATCTCATCGCCAGTTGCCTGGGCCTGGGCCTGCTGCTTTGGGCCATGGGTGCGTACACCGACTTCCCAAGCGCCCTGCGGGACACCACCTTCAGCGTGATTTCCATGGCCACCACCCTGGGCCTGGCCACCGCCGACTTCGGCCAGTGGCCGGACTTCGCCGGCCTGTGGCTGCTGTTCCTGTGCAGCTTCTCCACCAGCGCCGGCTCCACCGGCGGCGGCATCAAGATGCTGCGGGCGGTGCTGTTGCACAAGCAGGTGCATCGGGAATTGCTCCGGGTCCTGCACCCCCATGCGCAGATCACCATCCGCCTGGGCGATCAGGTGGTGCCCAACAAAATCATGGTGGCGGTGCTGGCGTTCTTTTTCATCTACGTCGCCTCCATCGTCTTCCTGAGCTTCCTGCTGTCCTTCAGCGGCCTGGATGTGCTCACCGCGTTCTCGGCCATCGTCGCCTGCATCAACAACACGGGCCCGGGCCTGGGCCAAGTGGGGCCGTCCACCACCTATGCGGTGCTCTCCGACTTCCAGACCTGGGTGTGCACCTTCGCCATGCTGCTGGGCCGGCTCGAACTGTTCACCGTGCTCGTGGTGCTCACCCCGGTCTTCTGGCGCAAGTAGCGCCCTGCTCACGCGGCCTGGAGGCGCGCGTACTCCAGGATGAAGACCTTTCGTCCCAGCCTGGGAAACTCCACGCTGATCTCGGTGTCCGGCCCCTGGCCCTGGTAACCGGTCACGGTGCCCTCGCCATACTTGGGATGGCTCACCCGGCTGCCCACCTTGAAGGGCAGATCGGCTTCGCGCTTGGACACCGGCCTGGGCTGATAGTGGGCCACCGGCTCGCGGAATGCGGGCGCCGGCTGGGCGATTCGCACCGAGAGGGATCGCACCAGGCTGTCCGGCACCTCCTCCAGGAAGCGGGAGGGCAGGCCGTAGCGCATCTGGCCGTGGAGCAGGCGCATGCGGGCGTGGGTCAGGCAGAGCCGGCGCCGGGCCCGGGTGATGGCCACGTACATGAGGCGGCGCTCCTCCTCCAGGCCGTCCTGCTCGGTCAGGGAGTTCTCGTGGGGGAACAGCCCTTCTTCCAGGCCGGTGATGAACACCGTGTGGAACTCCAGGCCCTTGGCGGCGTGGACGCTCATGAGCTGCACCGCGTCCTGGCCCTGGGCCGCCTCGTGCTCGCCCGCCTCCAGGGCGGCATGGGCCAGGAAGGCTTCGAGGGACTGGTCGTCGCTGTCGGCGGCGAAGGCGGCGGCGGCGTTGGCCAGTTCCGAAAGGTTCTCCACCCGGTCCTCGCCGTCCTTCTCGTTCTTGTAGAACTCCATGAGGCCCGAGCGGGCCACCACGTGGTCCACCTGTTCCACCAGGGGCAGGCCGGCCAGGTCATTCTTCAGGCCGTCCACCAACTGCACGAAGGCCGCGAACTTCCTGCCCGCCTTGCAGGCCGCCGCCCACAGGCTGGTGCCCGCCGCCCGGGCCTCGGCGTCCACGCCTTCCAGGGAGCGGGCGCCGATGCCCCGGGCGGGGAAGTTCACCACCCGCAGGAAGGCGTTGTCGTCCTCCGGGTTGGCGGCCAGGCGCAGGTAGGCCAGGGCGTGCTTGATCTCGGCCCGCTCGAAGAAGCGCAGGCCGCCGTAGACCCGGTAGGGAATGCCCACGGAAAACAGGGCGTGTTCCAGGCTGCGGGACTGGGCGTTGGAGCGGTAGAGCACCGCCATGTCCAGGAAGGATTCGCCCTCCCGCTTGAGGGTCTGGATCTCCTCCACCACGAAGCGGGCCTCCTCGCCGTCGTCGTTGGCCTCGAAGTGGCGGATCAACTCGCCCTGGCCGGCGTCGGTCCACAAGTCCTTGCCCAGGCGTCCCTGGTTGTGGGCGATGACCGCGTTGGCGGCGTCCAGGATGGTGGAGATGGAGCGGTAGTTGCGGGTCAGCTTGATGGGCTCGGCCAGGCCCATCTCCTCCAGGAACAGGGCCATGTTGGCCACGTTGGCGCCCCGGAAGGCGTAGATGGACTGGTCGTCGTCGCCCACGGCGAAGAGGGCCGTGCCCGGCCCGGCCAGCAAGCGCAGCCACAGGTATTGCAGGCGGCTGGTGTCCTGGAACTCGTCCACCAGGATGTGCCGGAAGCGCTGCTGGTAATGCTCCCGCAGCAGGGCGTTGCGGGTGAGCAGCTCGTAGGCCCGCAACAGCAGTTCGGCGAAGTCCACCGCCCCTTCCCGCTGGCACTGGGCGTCGTATTCGGCCATGTACTCGCACAGGCGGCGGGTGTACGGGTCCCAGGCCTCCACCTTGTCGGCCCGCAGGCCCGCCTCCTTGTTCTGGTTGATGAAGCTTTGCAGCTTGCGCGGGTCGTACTTTTCCGTGTCCACGTTCAGGGCCCGCAGGCAGCGCTTAACCGCCGAAAGCTGGTCGGAGGAATCCAGGATGGTGAACAACTGGGGCAGGCCGGCCTCCCGGTGGTGGGCGCGCAGCAGCCGGTTGCAGAGGCCGTGGAAGGTACCCACCCACATGCCCCGGGTGTTGATGGGCAGCATGGCGGTGAGCCGGGTCAGCATCTCCTTGGCGGCCTTGTTGGTGAAGGTCACTGCCATGAGGCCCATGGGCGATACCTGGGCGGTCTGGATCAGCCAGGCGATGCGGGTGGTGAGCACCCGGGTCTTGCCCGAGCCGGCCCCGGCCAGCACCAGAGTGGAGCCTTCCGCCGTGACGGCGGC
This sequence comes from Thiobacillaceae bacterium, assembly GCA_035332045.1. GTDB lineage: Bacteria > Pseudomonadota > Gammaproteobacteria > Burkholderiales > Thiobacillaceae > PFJX01. The sequence continues at coordinate 36,007 of DAOQNK010000007.1, forward strand.
GCGTTGATCGGGATTGAGGGAAGCGAGGAGGTCGGAAGCGGCGGCGAACATGGTTCGGGATTATCGCCCATCCGATCCACCCCCACCCGAACGGGCAGGGGGAGGCGCCGGGACGGCCGGCGTAAAATGCCGCCCAATTCAGCCATCGAGGTCCTTTCATGTCCGGTCAGATCACCATCCTCTACTTCGGCCACCTGGCTACCCTGCTCAACAGAGAGAGCGAGATCCTGTTCCTGCCCCTCACCATCAAGGACGTGGGCGGCCTCATGGCCCACCTGGCCCGGCGCGGCGACAACTGGACCGTGGTATTCGAGAAGCCTCGGGAAAGCATGAAGATCACGGTCAACAAGCAGTTCGCCGAGGCCGCCACGCCGGTCAAGGCCGGCGACGAGCTGGCCTTCGTGGCCTTCAGCATGGGCTGAGCTCTTTCCCCGTCCCGCTGGCGTCGCGCTCCTCCTCCGCACGCGGAGGAGGCCGGGAGGGGGAGAGCCCAACCACGATGCGAATTCAGATTCCTCCCGCCTGGCCGATGGCCGCCCTCCTGGGCGCCCTGGCCGTGGCCGGCTTCGCCCCCCTGGGCTGGTTCCCCCTGCCCATCCTCAGTCTGGCGGGCCTGTTCCTGCTGGCCCGGGACGCCACCCCCGGGCGCGCCTTCCGGCTGGGCTGGAGCTACGGCCTGGGCCTGTTCCTCACCGGCGTGTCCTGGGTCTACGTCAGCATTTCCACCTATGGCGGCATGCCCGCCCCCCTGGCCGCCCTGGCCACCGGGCTGTTTTGCGCCTTCATCGCCCTGTTCCCGGCCCTGGCCCTGGCCGGCGGGGCTCGCCTGGCGGCGCCGGGCTGGGCACGGTTGGTCCTGGCCCTGCCCGCCGCCTGGGTGCTGGGGGAATGGGTGCGGGGCTGGATCTTCACCGGTTTTCCCTGGCTGGCCCTGGGCTATTCCCAGGCGCCGGCCAGCCCCCTGGCCGGCTTCGCGCCGGTGCTCGGGGTCTATGGCGTCGGCCTGCTGGCGGCCTTGTCCGCCGGTTTGCTGGCCCTGATGCTCCCCTCCCCAACTTTTATGCCCTTCAGGGTGCTCCCCGTAAGCGAGGGGCGTAGGCGGGAATTCGGCGAGCCTGTCTCGCCGCCGCCGAAGCCTGCCGGCTGTGCAAAGCCGGCCGTGGACGGTTGGGAGGGGGAGCGCGGAGGCCTCCGCGCCCTATGGATCACGGGGGGTCTGGCCGCCCTCTGGCTTTCCGGCCTGGCCCTGCAACAGGTCGACTGGACCCGCCCGACCGCCGCCCCCGTCAGCGTGGCCCTGCTCCAGGGCAACATCCCCCAGGACATGAAGTTCCGCCCGGAAAAGCTGGAAGCCACCCTGGATCACTACGCTCGGGCCGTGCTGGCCAGCGACGCCCGCCTCATCGTCCTGCCGGAAACCGCATTGCCCCTGTTCCGCTCCAGCGTCCCCCGGGACTACCTGAACCTGCTGGCCGACCACGCCCGGGCCAGGAACGGCGACGTGGTGCTGGGCATTCCCGAGGATGGCGGGCCGGCGCGCTACTACAACGGCATCCTCACCCTGGGCGCCTCGCCCGAGGGCTTCTACCGCAAGGCCCACCTGGTGCCCTTCGGCGAATTCGTGCCCTGGGGATTCCGCTGGGCCGTGGACCTCATGTCCATCCCCCTGGGCGACTTCAGCCGGGGCGAGGCGGAGCAGCCGCCCCTGGCCGCCGGCGGCGAGAAGCTGGCGGTCAACGTCTGCTACGAGGACGCCTTCGGCGAGGAACGCCTCGCCGCCGCGAAGGATTCCACCCTGCTGGTGAACCTGAGCAACGACGCCTGGTTCGGCGCCAGCCTGGCCCCCTGGCAGCATCTCCAGATCGGCGCCATGCGCTCCCTGGAAGCCGGCCGCTGGCAACTGCGCGCCAACAACACCGGCATCACCGCCCTCCTGGATCACAAGGGCCAGGTGCGCGCCCGGCTGGAGCCCTTCGCCACCGCCACCCTCACCGGCCAGGCCCAGGGCCGGAAGGGGGAGACGCCGTTTCTAAGCCTGGGGAACACTCCATTCCTCCTGCTCAGCCTCACCCTCCTGGTCCTGGCAAGACGGCTGTCCCGCCCCTGAAGCCCAAGGGGAAAAAGCCCCGGAACCCATCCGGCCCCCTACAGGCAGATACTTGTCACGGAAAGCGATGTGGCATGTAATGTGGCTCACCCACCCATGCCAAACCCCGTAGCCCATAGGCACGGAACGAGGCATAAAAAATCCGGCGCTATGAAAGCCGCGAAGGGGTGGAAAACTTGGGACGGACAAATAAATGTTTGATTTTTCAGAAATAAAGCGCTTCGCGCTCGATGATGTTGTACACCATTTGGTGTACATATCACGTTGGGTGCCTCGTCTCCGCGCCAAAACGTATCAGGCCAAGGGCCGTCCTCATTGCGCGAGTAGTCGAGTTTGTAACCCTGCTCTGCCATCTTCGCGGCTATCCAATCAGAAACAATCTTTTCAGCCTCTGCTCCGGTTAATTCAATGCTTAGCTGCTTCTTTTCCACCATCTGTATCTCCGTTTAAGTCGGCGCCCAACAATCGCTTGCAGCCGAATCACTCCGGCTGCGCCTCCGTTCTCGGCTGAAGCTGGCCGTTAGCCACCAATGCGCCGGTACTCAACGCACACCTCAGTTGTCATCGGCATTAGCACCTTTCCAATCGGCTGCAAGTGCGTCCGTGTCTCGTGCTTCGTGCATTGCCAGTCGTCTTTTTTCAGCGTCATGTTTGGGTTCTTGCTGTCGTCTTCCCATGCGTCCCACACAAAGGCACCACCAATCCCGATAATTGCCAAAATTAGCAGTACCTCGATCAATCTAAATCCGCGCATCTTCGTTTCCTAGCTAATTTGGTGGCTAACACTACGGTCAAGCCGATTCGCTACAGCGGTCTTCGCCCGCTTCCGCTCTCGGCTTACCTTGGCCGTTAGACATCCCCGCTAGCATCCCCATGCTCACGAAAATATACAACCATGTCGTCGACCCAAAAATTCAGCTGGTTGCTTCAGCGCTTGCCGCCCGTAAGCATGGACTCGCAACTTTCCAAGTTGCTGGCAACAACATGATGCCGACCTTGCTGCTGAATGAAGTGGCATGGTTCAGCCCAATGCAAGACTCATTTACTCTTCAACGAGAGCAGGTTCTTGCTGTTTCATTGGAAGAGTTTGGAAACACCATCATCCCATATCGACTAATTGGCTTGCCTGGAGATCAAGTACAACTCTGCAAAGGTGAACTGCTTATTAATAATGAGTGCATTCCCCAGCCATACTTAAATTCAGAAAATGCCGAGGAGGGATATTCACGAAATACCAAATGTGTCCATATTCCTAGTAACTATGTTTGGTTACTTGGAGACTTCAGAGACCTTAGCAAGGACAGTCGTAGCATTGGTCCTGTGCCCTTACAAGCAATTGTTGGCCAAGTAGTAAAAGCACATCCTTTGGGCGAGCACGCAAATCCAAGGAGTGTCATTTAATGTCTAACTTGGCGGTCAACAGGGACGCCCAAACAGCCGGCTTCGCCGTCTGTTTGGCCGCCCGTTACCTTCGACGTTGGGCATCACAAAACCGATGATCAGCGCTACCGTCGTAAGGTTGGCCACAGAGTATCTAGATCAGTGCGCCGCACAAAATCAAAAAGCGACCCTTGTTGGCATGCATTGGCACATCGATGCCCTAGATAAAACACTTCCTTCGCTGGAGGAGGTAAACGAGGCATTGGCAAAGCGACCTTCCGTTTTCATACAGCGCGTAAATGGAGAGGTTGTCTTCGGTTCTATTGGATCCGAGAAATTCGTCACAAACGAAGATATGAAACACGCTGATAAACAGTACCGCAAGGAGTTCGCGGTAGCTTTAAAAAGGCTGGGGGAGTAATGCCCAACCCATCAGTCAACCGGACGCCCCAACAGCTGCGCTGTTGGGGTTCCCTCCGCGCTGCGCGCTCCGGCGCCGGTTACCTCAAACGTTGAGGCTGTAGAAAAACCCCCTGGGAAATCCATGAGAAAAATTCCGTCAAAAACGACCTCTCAAAATGCACCAGAATCGACGATCTCGACTCGGGGAAGGGTCAACGTACCCCCATATTCAACCCTCAACCGAAAGGTGGGGGTTTTTCTACAGCTTCGTTAGATTTTCACGTCCCACATGAAAGCGCTGGTCACTACAAGCTTATTTGTCTCTGCGCTCTTGCTGGGGTTTTCGCTCCTAGATCTTTCGGTCGTCATCTCGCAGTATTACAAGCACCTTGGTGAGCCATACGACCTCTATTCTTGGTTCGGCGTTAGTGTGGTGGGCGGGGTTATTATCTTGTCTTGTTTTGGTGGGTGGTATGTGTGGCGCCGGTCAAAAAGTATGTCACGGCACTGGCAAAAATTAGCATCACTTCAATTCATTCTATTGCTTGCCGCACTTGCGACATTTGCTTTTGTATTTATCGGCCCGTTCGGAATGGTGCGAGTTTGAAAACAAAAAAATCTAACACTTCGTTCGAGTCGTTCGCTTCGCTCACTGGGACTGGCCGCCTGTGGCGTCCAGCCCCTCAACTCAAACGTTGGGCCTCATGAAACGCACATTGCGAATCGCTTTCCTTCTTGTAGTTCTCTTCATCGTCTCCGATGAAACTTGGTCCACACTCTTAACCTGGCTTCACAATGCCTACACCGTGAGCCTAACCGACAATCCTTGGCCATTTCCCACGTACGAGTGGGCTTATGTTCTTCTATCAGCCATTGTGTTTATCGCTGCCGGTGCAATCCTGACTTGTTTCATTCCTCAGCAGCGCTTGGCATTGCTGCTTGCCTTCGGGGTTGGAGTTGCAGTTCCCGCGTCTCGCCTCTTTTTCGAGCAGCCCCGTCCATGGTTCTATCAAGATCATGGTGTTACTTGGTGGCTACTCACCGTTTCCTGGGCCAATTGGTGGCTGCCACCCTTTGGCGCTTGTTTAGGCGCGGTCGCGGCCTACGGGCTTCGCTCCAAACTTGCAAGGACACAAGCCTGTGGCCCAACAAATCATTCCACCGGACCTTGCGCATGAAGCTGCGCAGCGCCGGTTATGTCAGACGTTGGGCGTCATGAATCGACCACGTATGATCCGCCTTCTTTTCTCGCTAGTGACATCGTGGCTAATAAGCGCGCAATGCTTTGCGCAGGCGGAGCTAGACTTCGTCACCGTTTCTGATGTCCTTTTCCCAGAATCTCGTAACTGGCCCCTTCTTACAAGTTTTCCCCAACTCACAGCTCCCGAACTCGACAGCTTGAAGAACTCGCTAGCTCAGGCATATCGTTCCACGGCATCATCTCAGTCGTTTTTGGAAGGCCCTGCGTGTTCGTTCATTCAACGCGCATTCAACGAGCCTGACTTAGCCGCGTTTCGCCGCCTCGATCTAAATCAGGATGGATTTCCTGACATTGTTTATTCGGGTAGCGCGCACTGTGCAGAAGGGGATGGAACCGTTATCTGGTTTGGCTCTACAAGCGGTTATACAGTGAGAGAACCGGCGATGTGGCCACTGCTATTGCTTCGCGTGTCGCAGGATGAAAAAAAGGTTACGAGCGTAGGGCGGGGCTGCTGCGGCGCACCGTCCGACGCCTATTTCGTGGGTAACGTTTCAAACTTTCGCCAAGGTGGCGAGATTCAGGTTCTTCAAGATACCGCATTGCCCAAGCATCGCTCTGGCCAGCCGCTCTCCTTTACAACAGGTCGCCCGGTCAGGCTTCGATCTACTCCAAAAATATTGGACGCCTACGATCAAGGTAGAAGCGAATTCCTAGGCCATGCAGCATTCGGAAACGTCGTTCGAACCTATATGCCCGGAGCGACTGGCCACGTTCTAGGCACATCGAGCGACAAAACTGCCAGTTGGCTATTCGTCGTCATAGACTCGGCATGCGATCCGCTAGTGTTACAAGACCCTTACAGGGGCACTCGTGCTGGTTGGCTACGTGCTAATCAAGTTGAGGTCCCGGGAAAATGATGCCCAACAATCCAATCCTCCGGACCTCCGGCAAGCTACGCTTGCCTCCTTCCGGTGATTTTCCGCGTTGAGGCTGTAGAAAAACCCAAGGGCCAAAGGGGCCAGGCTCACTGTTTCTTTGATCGGTAAGCCACGGGTCCTCCATACGGGCGCTGACCTTCCCAATTTAGACGCTTATCATCCCATCCATGAGTCCCACAGTCTTCCGTGAAGGCGGTTTCCGCTTCTATTTCTTCTCGCGGGAAGAGACGAGAATGCACGTGAATGTCCAAGGGCAGAACGGCGAGGCGAAGTCTGGCTCGAACCGGTGGTCGAATTGGCTCAATTCACCGGACTTTCCCGCCGCGAACTGGACGAAGCCCGACACATGGTTCAGGAGCATGAAGATGACATCCGCGACAGTTGGCGCAAGCACTTCCAGTGTTGAAGTGACCAATATCTCTCCGCACGGCTTTGGGTTGCTGCTGGAGGAGGAGGAATTGTTCCTGCCCTTTGCCGAATTTCCCTGGTTCCGGGACGCTGCCGTCGGCAAGCTGGCTCATGTCGAGTGGCCGTCTCCCGGTCATCTCTACTGGCCCGAGTTGGATGTGGATCTGGCGGTCGAGTCCATCCGGCACCCGGAACGCTTTCCCTTGGTTAGCCGGGCGCATGCGTCACCCTGATCCACCCTGTTAAAAGAAAAAGAAAGTAGCCAGGCTCGATTTTCACGAATCCCAGATCGCCAAGGCAAAGCTGTTGAGGTGCCAGATCCCCACTTGAGCCTACGCAAAGCCCGCCTTGCCACCCGAGTTCCCGCC
>DAOQNK010000008.1:0-8202 GCA_035332045.1 Thiobacillaceae bacterium
GCAGGGCTTCCAGGCGCTGGATGGCGGCGTCCCGGCGCAGCACCTCGAAGCGGGCTTCCAGCAGGTGGATGCGGTCGAACAGGGCTTCCAGCTTGGTGGCCTTGTCCATGACATGGACCGGCGTGGTGATCTTGCCGCAGTCATGCATGAGGCCGGCGATGCGCAATTCGTAACGGTCCTGGTCGGTCATCCGGAAGCCGGCCAGGGGGCCGCTTTCCATGCGATCCGCCGCTTCGGCGATCATCATGGTCAGCACCGGCACCCGCTCGCAGTGCTTGCTGGTGTAGGGGGATTTCTCGTCGATGGCGGCGTTGATGAGGTTCACCAGGGATTCGAACAGTTCCGCCAGCTGGTCGATGAGGCGGCGCTTGGTGTAGGCGATGGCGGCCTGGGAGGCGAGGGATTCGGCCAGCCGCTGCTCTTCGGCGGAGAAGGCCCGGATGGCGCCGCTGGCCGGGTCCAGGGCGTTGATGAGCTGGAGGACGCCGATAGTTTCCTGATGGTGGTCGATGAGGGGCACCGTGAGGAAGGACCGGGAGACGTAGCCGGTGCGCTGGTTGAATTCCCGGGTGCCGGAGAAATCGAAGCCCTCGGCGCGGGCGGCGTCGGCGATGTTGACGGTCTTCTGCCGGGCGGCGGCGTGGGCGGCCACCATGCGGTCGTTGGGCCGGCCGTCGGCGTCGAACAGGGGAATGTCGGGCAGGTCGATGGCGCCCCCCAGCCGGCCGCCCAGTTGCAGCCCCATGCTGCGGTTCACCAGGATGCTGAAGCGCAGGGCCTTGTCGGCGCCGACCCGGTAGACGGTGCCGGCGTCGGCGCCGGTGAGGTCGATGGCCGAGAGCAGGATCCGCTCCAGCAGGTGGTCGATGTCTTCCTCCCGGGAGAGGGCCACGCCGATGGCGTTGAGCTGCTCGAGCTTGGCGAGAAGGGGATGGTCGTCCATGGCGTGGGTCTCGGGGGGCCGATGCCGCATGATAGCCAGCCTTGCGCGTCGGCGGGACCTCCGGATAATGGCTTTCCGCGCCGCCCCCTTGCGGCCGCGCACGGCCTGTCGAGTCTGGAGTCCGGTTTGTCCCATCGTTTCAGTTGTTTCCTCGCCGCCCTGGTTGGCTGCCTGATCCTCGGCTTTGCCCCGGTTTCCGGGCTGGTCTGGGCCCAGGTCCCCGTGCCGGCCTTGAAGAGCCGGGTGACCGACCTGACCGGAACCCTGGACGGGGCCGCCCGGCAGTCCATGGAAATGCGCCTGGCGGCACTGGAGCAGGCCAAGGGCGCCCAGCTGGCGGTGCTGCTGGTGCCCACTACCCAGCCCGAGAGCATCGAGCAGTACAGCCTGCGGGTCGCGGAGTCCTGGAAGCTGGGGCGCAAGGGTGTGGACGATGGCGTTCTGCTGCTGGTGGCCAAGAACGACCGGACTCTCCGCATCGAAGTGGGCTACGGGCTGGAGGGGGCGATTCCCGATGCCGTGGCCAAGCGGGTCATCGCCGAAACCATCGCGCCGCGCTTCAAGCAGGGGGATTTCGCCGGTGGCCTCAAGGCCGGTGTGGAGGCCTTGAGCCGGCTGATCCAGGGCGAGCCCCTGCCCGAGCCGAAGAAAGATTTCTCCTGGCTGGCCTCCGCGTCCCTGGAGGACATTCTGGGCGTGGCGGCCTTGTTCGTCTTCGTCGTGGGCGGCCTCCTGCGCGCGATTTTCGGCGCCCTGCTGGGGGCCCTGGCGGCGGGCGCGGTGGCTTTCCTGGGCGGCTGGCTGTTCCTGGGCTCCTGGATCGTCGGCCTGGTGGCGGGATTCATCGTGTTCGTGCTGACCCTGGTGGGGGTGAGTTCCCTATCCGGTGGCGGCGGGAGTTCGGGTGGCGGCTTCGGCGGCGGCTTCGGGGGAGGCGGCGGCGGCTTTGGTGGCGGCGGCGCCTCGGGAAGCTGGTAGGAGATGCGCATGGGCAATACTTCCCTTTCCCGGATGGCGCGGCACCTGTTCCATCCTCGTTGGCTGGTGGCGCGGGCATTCCCGCGCCGCAGCCTGGACCGCATCACGGCGGCCATCGCGGCCTCGGAGTCGGGGCACCGGGGAGAAATCCGCTTCGTGGTGGAAGGCTGCCTGGAATTTCCCGCCCTGGTCCGGGGGGCCACGGCTAGGCAGCGGGCCGTGAGGGTCTTCTCCGACCTGGGGGTGTGGGATACGGAAGCCAACAGCGGCGTGCTGGTCTACCTGCTGCTGGCCGACCGGGACGTGGAAATCCTGGCGGACCGGGGCCTCAACGGCCGGGTGGACGGGGCGGAATGGGAAGCCATCTGCCAGGAAATGGAGACCCATTTCCGCCGGGGCGAGTTCGAAGCCGGCGCCCTGGCCGGCATCGCCCGCATCGACGCCCTGCTGCGCCGGCATTTTCCCGCCGCCGGCGCCCATCCCAACGAGCTGCCGGACCAGCCGGCGCTGCTCTGATCCCCGCGAAGGGGCTTATTCCACCTTGGCGGTGGCGCGCAGTTCCTGGACGAACTTGCGAATCTGCTGCTGCTGCATCTGGCCGCCGATCCGGTTCTTGATCTTGTCGTAGGCGGGGAAGTCCAGCTTGCGGGTATCTTCCAGCTGGATGATGTGCCAGCCGAATTGGGTCTGGACCGGCTCTTTGGTCATCTCGCCCTTCTTCAGGGCCGTCATGGCCTTGGCGAACTCGGGCACCAGGTTGGCGGGCAGGGCCCAGCCCAGGTCGCCGCCGTTGCCGCCGGAGGGGTCCTTGGAGTGCTTCTTGGCCAGGTCCTCGAACTTGGCTTTCTTGGCGGTGATCTTGGCGATCAGGTCCTTGGCCTCCTTCTCGGTGGGCACCAGGATGTGGCGGGCCCGGTATTCGCTCTCGCCGGCCTTGGCCTTGGTGGCCTCGTATTCGGCCTTGATGGTGTCCTCGCTGATGGGGTGGCTGGCGGCGAAATCCTCGATGGTCGCCTGGCCCAGCAGTTCCTTCTTCTGGAACTCGATGCCGGCGTTCACCTTGGGGTTCTTGTCGAGGCCCTTGCGCACGGCCTCCTGGGCCAGGAGCTCGACGTTGATGAGGGCGTCACGGATGGATTCGTCGCTGAGGGATTCCGGCGCGGCGCCCCGGGCGCCCCGGCTTTGCCGGATGAATTCGCCGTAGACGGCGGGCAGGGCCACGCCGTTCACCGTGGCCATGGTCCTGTTGGGATCGGCGGGCTTGGCGGCGGGAGCGGGCGCCGGAGCCGGATCGGCGGCCAGGACGGGCAGGGAAAGAAGCGAGGCGGACAAGGAAGCCAGCAGGATACGTTTCATGGGGTTCTCGTGGTTGTGGGGCGGTGAATGGAGTGGGTCGGGCGGCGGGAGTTCCCCGTCCGGATTAGCGGTCGCCGGGTGCCAGGGCGGTGATGGACAGGGCGTGGATTTTTCCATCCATCATGTCGCCCAGCGTCTGGTAGACCAGGCGGTGGCGAGCCACCAGGGACAGGCCGGCGAAGGCCGGGGACACCAGGGTGAGCTGGTAATGGCCGCCGGATTTGGCGCCGGCATGGCCCGCGTGGCGGGCGGAATCGTCGACGATTTCCAGATTCCGGGGGTCGAGGGCCGCCAGCTTGGCGGTCATTTCGGCGATGACGTCGTTCACGGCAGGACCCGCTTGAAGGGTTTGACGCTGACCCGGGCGTAGACCCCGGCGGCCACGTAGGGGTCGGCCTCGGCCCAGGCCTGCGCCGCTTCCAGGCTGTCGAAGCCGGCGACGATGAGGCTGCCGGAGAAGCCGGCCGGTCCGGGGTCCGGGCTGTCGATGGCGGGAAAGGGGCCGGCCAGCAGCAGGCGGCCCTGGTCCTTCAGCGCATGGAGGCGCTCCAGGTGGGCGGGGCGGGCCGCCAGACGCTTCTCCAGGCTGCCGGGCACGTCCTCGCCGACGATGGCGTAATACAGGTTCACGGTTCTTCCTTGATGTGTTTCGACAGATAGAAGGTCTGGCCGACGATGAACAGCAACATGAGGCCCAGGGAGCCGAACATCTTGAAGTTCACCCAGGCGTCGGTGGAGAAGTTCATGGCCACCCACAGGTTGGCGATGCCCATGAGGGTGAAGAAGGCGGCCCAGGCCAGGTTGAGGCGGGTCCAGACCGGGTCCGGCAGACTGACCTGCTTTTCCATCATCAGGCGGATCAGGTTGCGCTCGAAGAGGATGGGGGCCAGGCCCAGGGAGACGGCGAAGAGCCAATAGAGCACGGTGGGCTTCCACTTGATGAAGGTCTCGTCGTGGAGCACCAGGGTGGCGCCGCCGAACACCACGATGAGCGCCAGGGACACCCAGAGCATGGTGTCCACCTTGCGGTGCTTGATCCAGACCCAGCCGATCTGGAGGAATGTCGCGACGATGGCCACCAGGGTGGCGACAAAGACACCGGGCTTGGCGCCGCTGTCCAGGGGGATGCCCAGGGCGGCCAGCCAGGCGGTGGCGCTGTCCGGATTCTTCTCGCCGACTTGGTAGGCGATGAAAAACAGGATGATGGGGAAGAGGTCGAAAAGGATTTTCACGGGGGGGTTGGCGGTGACATCCGCCTGCGGGGGAAGGGCGGCGGGCATTTTGCTATGATTCCCAGCCATCCCTCAACCTTAGTGCCTATTTCAGTCGTCCGCCGAAGAGGCCCTAAGCAAGCCCTGAAACCCATGCGAAAGCGTCATTCCGGCTTCTGCCGGAATCCAGAATTGTCGTTGACCCGAGCCCCGGCGCGCGCCGGTGTGGCGAATTCATCGGCGTTTCCCTGAGTTCATGACCGTATACGACTTGCACTGCCATTCCACCGCCTCCGACGGCATGCTTTCCCCCCGGGAACTGGTGGAACGGGCCGCCGGCCTGGGGGTCGATTTTCTCGCCCTGACCGATCACGATGAACTGTCCGGCCTGGACGAGGCCCGAGAGGTCGCCAAGGGAGCCGGGCTGACGCTGGTGCCCGGTGTGGAGATCTCCGTCACCTGGCATGGCCGCACCCTGCACGTGGTGGGCCTCGGCGTCGATCCCGCCGACCCCGTGCTGTGCGAGGGCCTGGCCCATAACCGCAACGGCCGGGCGGCCCGGGCCGAGCGCATCGCCGAGGAGCTGGATCGCCTGGGCATCTCCGGGGCCCTGGAAGGGGCCTACCGGTTCGCCAACAACAAGGAACTGATCGGCCGCACCCATTTCGCCCGCTACCTGGTGGAAAAGGGTCTGGTGAAGGATGTGAAGACCGTGTTCAAGAAATATCTGGTGAAGGGCAAACCCGGCTTCGTCCACCACGAATGGGCGGACATGGGGGCTGCCCTCTCGTGGATCCACGCCGCCGGCGGCCAGGCGGTGCTGGCCCATCCGGGCCGCTATCAGATCGGCCGGGAAAGCGTCCGCCTGCTGCTTTCCGAGTTCAAGCACCTGGGGGGCGACGGCATCGAAGTGGTGACCGGCAGCCACACCCCGGACCAGATTCCCGTGTTTGCCGAGCTGTCGGTGGAGTTCGATCTGCTGGCCTCGGTGGGGTCGGATTTCCACGCCCCCGGCGAGGGCGGCAGGGAGCTGGGCCGCCTCGTACCCCTGCCGGCGAAGTGCCGGCCCGTCTGGAGCGCCTGGTGAGCCTGTTTCTTTCCATTCATCCCGAGAATCCCCAGCCCCGGCTCGTCAAGCAGGCGGTAGAAGCCATCCGCAAGGGCGGCGTCATGGCCTATCCCACCGACTCCTGCTACGCCCTCGGCTGCCACCTGGACGACAAGAAGGCCATGGAGAAGCTGCGGGAGATCCGCCAGATCGACGACCGGCACTTCCTCACCCTGGTGTGCCGGGATCTGTCGGAAGTGGCCAAGTACGCCAAGGTGGACAACATGCAGTACCGCATGATGAAGCACGGCACGCCGGGGCCCTTCACCTTCATCCTGGAGGCGACCCGGGAAGCCCCCAGGCGCCTCTGGACCCGGCGCAACACCATCGGCCTGCGGGTGCCGGGCAATCCCATCGCCCAGGCCCTGCTCACCGAGCTGGGTGAACCCCTGCTGTCCGCCACCCTGCACCTGCCCGGCGACGAGTATCCCCTCAGCGACCCCTGGGAGATGGATGCCCGCCTGTGCCATGCCCTGGACGTGATCATCGACGGCGGCCATTGCGAGCTGACCCCCAGCACGGTGGTGGACCTCTCGGGCGGTGCCCCGGAGGTCATTCGGCGAGGGTTGGGCGACCCGGCCTTGTTAGGATTGGAGTAAAGATGTTCGGCCATCCCGATGCCCGTCATTCCCGCGTAGGCGGGAATCCAGGCGGGTTTGAGAGTTTTTTCGTGGGAACTGGATTCCCGCCTACGCGGGAATGACGGACACGCCATGGAACTGAACCTGGTCCAGAAGATCACCGTGTTCGCCTTGCCGGTGGTGTTCGCCATCACCCTGCACGAGGCGGCCCATGGCTACGCGGCCCTGCGCTTCGGCGACCGCACCGCCAAGATGCTGGGCCGCGTCAGCCTCAATCCCTTCCGCCACATCGACCCGGTGGGGACCATCCTGGTGCCCCTGGCCATCCTGCTCATGTCCAAGCTGTCCGGCGGCGGCGCCATCCTGTTCGGCTGGGCCAAGCCGGTGCCGGTGGACTTCCGCGCCTTGCGCCATCCCAAGCAGGACATGCTGTGGGTGGCGGCGGCCGGTCCGGGCGCCAACCTGCTCATGGCCCTGATCTGGGCAGGCATGATCAAGCTGGCTTTCATCCTGCCCGAGGGGGTGCGCATTCCCCTGGCCCTCATGGGCGGCGCCGGCATCTTCATCAACGCCGTGCTCATGGCCCTGAACCTCATCCCCCTTCCGCCCCTGGACGGGGGCCGCATCGCCGTGAGCCTGTTGCCGCCGCGCCTGGCCTATCCCCTGGCGCGGGTGGAGCCCTATGGCATTTTCATCCTGCTGGGCCTCATGTTCCTGGGTTTGCTGGGCTTCTTCATGGGACCCCTCATCGACGCCCTCATCGCCCTGGCGGCCTTCCTGTTCGGCATGCAGCCCATGGAGCTGCTGGCCATCATCCAGATCGTTCTCAACTGATTCATACCCAACTGACGGATACCCCATGTACGCGGATCGAGTCCTCTCCGGCATGCGCCCCACGGGCAGCCTCCACCTGGGCCACTACCACGGCGTCCTGAAAAACTGGATCCGGCTCCAGCACGAATACGAATGCCTGTTCTTCGTGGCCGACTGGCATGCCCTCACCACCCATTACGACAATCCCCTCGGCATCGAGGACGCCACCTGGCAGATGGTCATCGACTGGCTGGCGGCGGGGGTGGACCCTTCCAAGGCCACTCTGTTCATCCAGTCCCAGGTCATCGAGCACGCCGAACTGCACCTGCTACTGTCCATGATGACGCCCCTGGGCTGGCTGGAACGGGTGCCCACCTACAAGGACCAGCAGGAAAAGCTCACCGAGAAGGATCTCTCCACCTACGGCTTCCTGGGCTATCCGCTGCTGCAATCGGCCGACATCCTCATCTACCGGGCCAACCAGGTGCCCGTGGGCGAGGACCAGGTGCCCCACATCGAGTTCTCCCGGGAGATCGCCCGCCGCTTCAACCACCTCTACGGCAAGGAGCCGGGCTACGAGGAGAAGGCGGAAGCCGCGGTGAAGAAGCTGGGTGGCAAGAAGGCCAAGCTCTACCAGGAACTGCGCACCCGCTACCAGCAGGCGGGGGACGAGGCCGCCCTGGAATCGGCCAAGGCCCTGCTGGGCGAGACCCAGAATCTGTCCCTGGGCGACAAGGAGCGGCTTTACGGTTACCTGGAAGGCGGCGGCAAGATGATCCTCACCGAGCCCGAAGCCCTGCTCACCGAGGCCTCCAAGATGCCCGGCCTGGACGGCCAGAAGATGTCCAAGTCCTACGGCAACACCATTTCCCTGCGGGAAGACCCGGACGCGGTGAACAAGAAGATCCGCACCATGCCCACCGACCCGGCCCGGGTGCGCCGCACCGATCCGGGCAACCCGGACAAGTGCCCGGTCTGGCAGCTCCACGAGGTCTATTCAGGTGACGACGTGAAGGCCTGGGTGCGCCAGGGCTGCGCCTCCGCCGGCATCGGCTGCATCGAGTGCAAGCAGCCGGTCATCGACGCCGTCCTCAAGGAGCTGGCGCCCATCCAGGAACGGGCCCGGGCCCTGACCGCGGATCCGGACACCGTGCGCAACATCATCGCCGACGGCTGCGAGAAGGCCCGGGACCTGGCCCGGGAGACCATGCG
>DAOQNK010000008.1:8302-40203 GCA_035332045.1 Thiobacillaceae bacterium
ACATCATCGCCGACGGCTGCGAGAAGGCCCGGGACCTGGCCCGGGAGACCATGCGCGACGTGCGCGAGGCCATGGGGCTGAACTACGGCTGAAAGCCAGCACTTGAAACCCCGCTCTTCGGCCATACCCATGTTTACGCCAGCTAGATAGTGAATACAGGATGACCGAAGACCACCAACCCCCCATCGAAGGCGAAATCGTCAAGCCCGGCGAGGCGGGGGGCACCACGCCCAACCTGCCGGCCCAGACCCTGCCGGCCACCATCCACATCCTGCCGCTGACGGAGAAGCCCTTCTTCCCGGCCCAGACCCTGCCCCTCATCATGAACGAGGGGCCGTGGATGGAGACGGTGAAGCGCATCGGCGATTCCGGCCACCACTTGGTGGGCCTGGTCTGCGTCCATGGCGACAATTCCGACGACGCCCGGCCGGAGGATTTCTACCGCATCGGCACCCTGGTGCGCATGCATCACCCCATGCGCTCCGACGGCAAGATCCAGTTCATCGCCGAGGGCATCAGCCGCTTCAAGGTCGCCGAGTGGATTTCCGGCAACGCCCCTTACTACGCCCGGGTGGAGTACCCCGCCGAGACCCGCCAGGCCACCAGCGGCGAGGAAATCAAGGCCTACGCCCTGGCCATCATCAACGCCATCAAGGAGCTGCTGCCCCTCAATCCCCTGTATTCCGAGGAGTTGAAGTTCTTCCTCAACCGCTTCTCCCCCAACGAGCCGGCCCTGCTCACCGACTTCGCCGCCAGCCTGACCACCGCCCCCAAGGAGAAGCTCCAGGAGGTGCTGGAGGCCCTGAACCTCAGGAAGCGCATGCAGAAGGTGCTGGTGCTGATCAAGAAGGAACTGGAGGTCGCCAAGCTGCAAACCCAGATCCGGGAGCGGGTGGAAGAGAAGATGACCCAGCAGCAGCGGGAATTCTTCCTGCGGGAGCAGTTGAAGGCCATCCAGAAGGAACTGGGCATCGCCAAGGACGACCGCACCGTGGACCTGGAGCTTTACCAGGGGCGGGTGAAAAAACTGAAGCTGCCGCCCCACGCCGAGAAGAAGATCGGCGAGGAACTGGACAAGCTGGCCGGCCTGGAGCACGGCTCGCCGGAATACACGGTGACCCGCAACTACCTGGACTGGCTCACCAGCCTGCCCTGGGGCAAGTTCACCAAGGACAAGCTGGACCTGGCCCGGGCGCGCAAGATCCTGGACCAGGATCACGATGGCCTGGACGACGTGAAGGAGCGCATCGTCGAGTTCCTGGCCGTGGGTGCCATGCGGGGGGAGGTGGCCGGCTCCATCCTGCTGCTGGTGGGACCGCCCGGCGTCGGCAAGACCTCCATCGGCAAATCCGTGGCCCGGGCCCTGGGGCGCAAGTTCTACCGCTTCTCCGTGGGCGGCATGCGGGACGAGGCCGAGATCAAGGGCCACCGCCGCACCTACATCGGGGCGCTGCCGGGCAAGTTCATCCAGGCCATCAAGGAAGTGGAGTCCCAGAACCCGGTCATCATGCTGGACGAGGTGGACAAGATCGGCGCCTCCTACCAGGGGGACCCGGCTTCGGCCCTGCTGGAGGTGCTGGACCCGGAGCAGAACGCGGAATTCCTGGACCACTACCTGGACGTGCGCTTCGACCTCTCCAAGACCCTGTTCATCTGCACGGCCAACCAGCTGGACACCATTCCCGCGCCCCTGCTGGACCGCATGGAGGTGATCCGCCTGTCCGGCTACCTGCTGGAGGAGAAGCTGGCCATCGCCCGGCACCACCTGTGGCCCAAGCAGCTCAAGAAGTCCGGCCTCAAGCGGGGCCAGGTGAGCATTTCCGAGGCCGCCATCCGCAAGGTCATCGAGGGCTACGCCCGGGAGGCCGGCGTGCGGCAGCTGGAAATGAACCTGGGCAAGATCATCAGGAAGTCGGTGGTGAAGATCGTGCGCCAGGAAGCCGACAGGTTGCAGGTCAACGCCGCCAACCTGGAGACCTTCCTCACCGAGCCGCCCTACCTGCCGGAGAAGCCCATGACCGGCATCGGCGTGGTGACGGGCCTGGCCTGGACGGCCCTGGGCGGCGCGACGCTGACCATCGAGGCCACCAAGGTCCACACCCTCAACCGGGGCTTCAAGCTCACCGGCAAGCTGGGGGAGGTGATGCGGGAATCCGCCGAGATCGCCTACAGCTACATCTCCAGCCACCTGAAACCCTACAAGGCCGACGTGAAGTTCTTCGACGAGGCCTTCGTGCACCTGCATGTGCCGGAAGGCGCCACCCCCAAGGATGGCCCCAGCGCCGGCATCACCATGGCCACGGCGCTGCTAAGCCTGGCCCGGGGCGAGAAGATCGGCCGGCCCCTGGCCATGACCGGGGAACTCACCCTCACCGGCCAGGTACTGCCCGTGGGCGGCATCCGGGAGAAAGTCATCGCCGCCAAACGGGTGGGCATCCATGAACTCATCCTGCCCGCCGCCAACCAGCCCGATTTCGACCGCCTGCCGGACTACGTGAAGGCCGGCCTGACGGTGAGCTTCGTCAAGCACTACAAGGACGTGGCGAAACGGGTGTTCGGCGGCTGAGCCGGCGGCCATGTCCCTCCTGCACCCCAGCGGCGGCCTGGTCTACCACGGGCGGGCTTGGCGCTGGCGGCGCCGCCTGTGGGCGCCCTTCCACGATCAGGTGCGGCGTTGGCTCACCGACTGGCGGCCCCAGGAACAGCATCTGGTTTTGCTGGGGCCCAGCGGCGGCTATGCCCTGAGCAGCCAGTTCCTGGCGCGTTTCTCCCGGCTCACCGTTCTGGAACCCGATCCCCTGGCCCGGTACGTGCTGGCCCGCCGCTTTCCCGAACATCGCTTCGTCCACCGGGAAGGCGGGCGCTTCGCCCGGCCCGGCGGATTCGCCTGGCTCGCCGCCACCTTTCCCGACGCCGCCTTTCTGTTCTGCAACCTGCTGGGCCAGACCCCGGCGGGCGCGGTAGCGGCTTTCGACAAGGGCGCCTGGCTGGCGGAACTGGCCCCCGCCCTGGCCGGCCGCGCCTGGGCCAGCTGGCACGACCTGGCCTCCACCGCCCGGCCGCCCGATGTCCATGGCCCCCTGACCTTGCCGGCGGCCGAGCCCCTGGAAGCCGTGCTGGCCCGATACTGGCGGGGGGGTGAGCTGGAAATCCATGACCATGGCTGCGCCGGATTGTGTCCCGATCAACCCCGCCAGTACGTGGTCTGGCGGCTGACCCCGGGGCGATACCACCTGGTCGAGTGGCTGGCGTCGCCGCCGCCTGTCCAGGCCGGCGCCTCCGGACTACCATGAAATCAGTCCATTCCCGTCCGCCGCCATGTCCACCGACGACTTTTCCGGAAGCCTGACCGCCAATCTCGTCCAGGTCGGGGCGCGCCGCATCCAGGCCGCCCGGGTGGAGTGGGTCCGGGGCCGGATCACCGGCCTCTCGATCCTGGGGCCCGAAGACCCCGGTTCGGCCTACCTGATGCCCGGCTTCGTGGATGCCCACGTGCACATCGAGAGTTCCATGCTGGTGCCGGCGGAGTTCGCCCGCCTGGCCTGCCGGCATGGCACGGTGGCCTGCGTTTCCGATCCCCACGAGATTGCCAACGTGCTGGGCCTGGCGGGTGTGCGCTTCATGCTGGACAACGCCCGAAACGCCGCCGTGAAATTCCGCTTTGGGGCGCCCGCCTGCGTGCCGGCCACGCCCTTTGAAACCGCCGGCGGGACCCTGGACTTGGCCGATCTGGAGACCCTGTTCCGGGAGGACGGCCTGGGCTACCTCTCGGAAATGATGAATTTCCCCGGTGTCCTGGCCGCCGACCCGGGAGTCATGGCCAAGATCGGCCTGGCCCGCCGTTTGGGGCTGCCCGTGGACGGCCACGCCCCCGGCCTGACCGGCGATGGCGCCCGCCGCTATGCCGCGGCGGGCATCGGCACCGACCACGAATGTTCCAGTCTGGCGGAAGCCCGGGACAAGCTTGCCGCCGGCATGCACATCCTGATCCGGGAAGGCTCCGCGGCCCGGGATTTCGATACCCTGCTGCCCCTGGTGGCCAGCCATCCCGGCCAGGTCATGTTCTGCAGCGACGACAAGCATCCGGACGATCTGCTGGCCGGCCATATCGACCGCCTGGCGGCCCGGGCCGTGGCGGCGGGCCACGATGTCTTCGACGTGCTGGGCTGCGCCTGCGTGAACCCGGTGCGCCATTACCGCCTGCCTGTGGGCCTGCTGGAGCCGGGGGATCCCATGGATGCCGTCCTGGTGGCCGACCTGCGCCATTTCCGGCCCCTGGCCACCTGGCTGGACGGCCGCCAGGTGTCCCGGGATGGAAAAAGCCTGGACGATCCCTTGCCCGTGGTTCCCGTGAACCGCTTCCAGGCGGCCCCCATCTCGACCTCTGACCTGAAGCTGCCTGCCGTCCCGGGCCGCTTGCGGGTCATCGAAGCCCGGGACGGCGAACTGCTGACCCGGGAAATCCAGGTGACGCCCAGGGTGGAGGCGGGCTGCCTGGTGGCCGATCCGGAACGGGACATCCTCAGGCTCCTGGTGCTCAACCGCTATCAGCCGGCGCCACCCGCCCTGGCCTTCGTGCGGGGCTTCGGCCTGAGGCGGGGCGCCCTGGCTTCCAGCGTCGCCCATGATTCCCACAATGTGGTGGCGGTGGGCGCCGACGAGGCGGCCCTCTGCCGGGCGGTCAACGCCGTCGTGGAAATGGGGGGTGGCATCGCCGTGGCCGATGGGGACGACGTGGAGGTCCTGCCCCTGCCGGTGGCCGGCCTGATGAGCGCCGGGGACGGCGACCGGGTGGCCGGGGACTATGCCCGCCTGACCCGGCTGGCCCGGGCCCTGGGGTCGCCCTTGCGTTCGCCCTTCATGACCCTCTCCTTCATGGCCCTGCTGGTGATCCCGGAACTCAAGCTCAGCGACCGGGGGCTCTTCGACGGCCGCGACTTCCGCTTCACGGCCTTGCTGGCATGAGACGCCTCCCGGCCTCGGGTCTCCTGGCCCTGGCCCTGGTCCTCCCGGCGGTCGCCGGCGACGCGCCCATCCCCGGGCGGGAAGGGCTCAACGCCTTGCTGTGGATGCAGACCGCCCAGGAATACGCCTTTTCCACGCTTCAGGTTTATGCCCAGGCGACCCGCGCTTTGGGCCAGGCGGCGGGACTGCCTTCCGCCCTCGTGGATCCGGACTTGCCCGATCCGGGACCCGGGGCGCCGCCCGCCATCGTCCTGGACCTGGATGAGACGGTGCTGGCCACCAGCCGCTATGGCGCCGACCTGACGGCGGCCGGCCGCCGGCACGCGGAGACGGCCTGGGAGGAGTGGGTGGGCCGGGCACCGGCGGAGGCCCTGGCCGGCGCCCTGGATTTCCTGCATGCCGCGAAAGCGGGGGGATACCGCCTGTTCTACGTCACCAATCGGGGCTGCCCGGAACGGGAGCGGCCTGCCGTCTATCCCCATCCCGCCTGTCCCCAGCGGGATGCCACGCTGGCCCAGGCCAGGCGGCTGGGCCTGCCCGGGGCGGACGATCCCAAGGCCTTCCTGTTCCGGGGTGACCAGGCGGGCTGGGAGAGCGGTGACAAGTCGCCGCGCCGGCGTTTTCTGGCCGCCGGACAGCGGGTGGTGATGTTGCTGGGGGACGACCTGGGCGATTTCCTGCCCCGGGCCGAACTCCAGGCCCTGCGCGCCAGCCGGGCGGTAGACCGGCCGGTGGCATCCGCCGTGACGGCGGCCCCCGCCTGGGCCGGCCGCTTCGGCCGCCAGTGGTTCCTGCTGCCGAACCCGGCCTATGGTTCCTGGGAGACGGCCCTGGCACCTCCCTGCGGGCCGGAGGATGCCGCCTGCGCGGCCGGCCGGCTGGAATCCAAGTACCGTCGCCTCATTCCCACCCCGCCCGGGGAATGAGCCGCCCCGCTCAGTGGCCGGCGGCTGGCTGGAGGTAGACCGTGCCGGAAGGGCCGATGCCGCTCACCTGGACGATGACGTCCTCGCCCCGGACCCAGGCGAAATGGGGTTTCCCGGCCGGCTCGATGAAGAAGCTGCCGGCCGGCAGGGCCCGCATCTTCTCCGACTCGAAGCGCTCGCCGAAGCCGATGCTCAGGGTGCCCGCCAACACCACGACCATGCGATCGTCGGGATGTACGTGGGGCTGCACCCGAAGCTGGCTGGGCATGCGGATTCGGACGGCATAGAGGCCGGCCTTGCCCATGTCGCCCGCCAGGGTGGCCAGGCTCATGGCCCCGGGCCGGCTGGCATCCGGGTCGAGCCGGATCTCGTCCGGCGCCAGGGTGACGGGCGCGAAGCCGTCGCTCCATACGGGCGGGCTGGCGGTGAAAACGAGGCACACCGCCAGGCCCAGGGCCAGGCGGGGAAAAGCTGGGAATCTCACGGTATGTCCTCCAGGGAAGGGGCCGGCGGCTTGGCCGGCGCCCTTTTCAGCATAGCCGGGGAGGCGGCGTTTTCCTGGAATCGGCGGGGGGACGGGCGACGGCTTCAGGCGCGGCCGGCGCGCCGGGCAGCGACGGCCCGGGCCAGGCCTTCCAGGACTGGCACCGTGCTGGCGAAGTCGATGCAGGCGTCGGTCACGGAAACGCCGTGGCGCAAGGGCTTGCCGGCCACGATGTCCTGGCGGCCGGCTTCGAGATGGCTTTCGATCATGATGCCCATGATCCGCCCGTCGCCGGCCGCCACCTGGCCGGCCACGTCGGCGGCCACCTGGATCTGGCGTTCGTGGGCCTTGCCGCTGTTGGCGTGGGAGACGTCGATCATCACCTGGGGGCGCAGTCCTCGGGCTTCCAGCAACTCGCAGGCCGCCGTCACGTCGTTGGCCGAGTAGTTGGGCTGGCGGCCGCCGCGCAGGATGACGTGGCAGTCGTCGTTGCCGGTGGTCTCGAAAACCGCCGCCTGGCCCATCTTGGTCATGCCCATGAAGGCATGGGCCGAGCGGGCGGCGACGATGGCATCGGCGGCCACTTTCACGTTGCCGTCGGTGCCGTTCTTGAAACCCACCGGGCAGGACAGGCCCGAGGCGAGTTGCCGATGGGTCTGGCTTTCCGTGGTACGGGCACCGATGGCGCCCCAGCTCACCAGGTCGCTGATGTATTGGGGACTGAGCAGATCCAGGAATTCCGTGGCCACCGGCAGGCCCAGGGCCAGGATGTCCAGGAGCAGGCGGCGGGCCCTTTCCAGGCCCTCGTTGATGGCGAAGCTGCCATCCAGGCGGGGATCGTTGATGTAACCCTTCCAGCCCACGGTGGTGCGCGGCTTTTCGAAATAGACCCGCATGACCGTGATCAGGGTATCGCCCAGGGCCTGGGCCACGGGTTTCAGGCGGCTGGCGTATTCCAGGGCCTGGTCGTGGTCGTGGATGGAGCAGGGCCCCACCACCACCACCAGCCGGTCGTCCAGGCCGTGAAGGACGGCCGAGATGGACCGCCGGCTGGCTTCCACGAGTTCCCTGGCCGCCTCGCCCGCGGGCAGGCGTTCGGCCAGCAGGGCGGGGGTGAGGAGGGGGCGTACCGCGCCGATGCGCAGGTCGTCGATGCGGGTGGTGTCCAGGGTCGGCATGGGCGTCGGATGTTTGGCGGAGAGAGGGGGATTCGAACCCCCGATACGGTAAACCGTATGCCGGATTTCGAATCCGGTGCATTCGACCACTCTGCCATCTCTCCGGGCCTTCCCGCCAGGGGTGGTCATGGGCGGGAAAGGGCGGCATTCTACCCGTTATGGAGCGGACGAGAAAAACATGAGCCGGCGACCGGAGTTGAGGGGACCGTGGCGAGGGATGCTGGCGGCCCTGGTTCTGCTCGCCTGGCTGGCGGCCTGCCGGCCGGGGCCGGTATCCACGCCGGAAACCGGAGGGGAACTGGTGGTGCTGACCCGCAACAGCCCCACCACCTACTATCTGGATGCCGATGGCCAGGCGGCCGGCTTCGAACATGACCTAGTGGCCGCTTTCGCCCGGCGGGAGGGATGGACGGTCCGCTACATCGTCGCCGATTCCCTGGACGACCTGTTCCGCAAGATGGCCCGGGGCCGTGCCCATCTGGCCGCCGCCGGCCTGACCGCCAGCGACGAACGACGGGCCCGGATGCGCTTCGGTCCCACCTATGGCCAGATCAAGGAATGGGTGGTGTGCCGCCAGGGCGCCGGCGACCCTGCTTCCCTGAAGGATTTGGCCGGACTGCGCCTGGAAGTGGTGGCGGGCAGCAGCCACGTCGAGGGGCTCAAGCTGCGCCGTGTCGGCTTGCCCTCGCTGAAATGGGTGGAAATGCGGACCGCCGATCCGGAGGAATTGCTGGAACGGGTGGAGATCGGCCTGGCCGATTGCACGGTGATGGATTCCGACAGCCTGGACGTGGCCCGCAATTTCCATCCGGGCCTGCGTCAGTCCTTCCTGCTGGAGAGCGCCCAACCCCAGGCCTGGGTGCTGGGTGCCGGCACGGACATGGACATGTCTCGGCGCCTGGCCGGCTTTTTCCGGGACATGGAGGACACCGGAGAGCTGGCCCGCCTGCGGGAACGCTATTTCGGCCATGTGAACCGGCTCCAGGAAGCCGATGTGATCGGCATCCTGGAAAAGCGCGGGACCTTGTTGCGGGACCTGCGCGAGATCTTCCTGGATGCCCAGGCCGAAACCGGCCTCGACTGGCGCTTGCTGGCCGCGGTGGCCTACCAGGAATCCCAGTGGGATGCCCACGCGGTATCGGGTACGGGCGTCCGGGGCTTGATGATGCTGACCGAGGACACCGCCGACCATCTGGGCGTCAAGGATCGCCTGGACCCCCGGGAGAGCATCCTGGGCGGAGCCCGCTACTTGAATCTGCTCAAGGCCGATCTGCCGCCCACGGTGCCCGAGCCCGACCGGACCTGGATCGCCCTGGCCGCCTACAACGTCGGGCAGGGGCATCTCAACGACGCCCGGGCTCTGGCCAGCCGCCTGGGCCGGAATCCGGATGCCTGGACGGACATGAAGGCCACGCTGCCCCTGCTGGCCCGGGGCAGCCACACGGCCGGCCTGAAGTACGGCTTCGCCCGGGGCGGGGAAGCCCGGGCCTTCGCGGAGAACGTGCGCATCTACTACGACATACTGCGGAAGTACGAGAAACCCGTCCGGGATAGGGCGCGATTTCCCTGAGGGGCCTGGTTCAAGATTGCGGACCGGGGGCCGATAACCCCAGAGTTCCGCCGAACTTGCCAGCATGCGCCCCGACCGACTTAAGCCCCTTCCCGCCAACACGCCCTCCGGGGACTGGTACCAGGTACGCCAGGATTGCCTGACCCTGTCGCGCAAGCTGGTGGATGAGGGATGGGACCGCCTCCGGGTGGTTCGCCTCCTGCACCTCCTTTCGGAATGCGCCAGCCTGGCTGAAATCCGTGGCCGGCGGGATATCTGGCATGTGACCCGATCCGTCGCCCAGGCGCTGCAACCCCAGGTGAGCCGTTCCGAGCCCCTGGAAGTCAAGGCCCTCGGGGATATTCTGGCGCCTCTCGTGCTGTTGGAAATCGACTCGGGCATGCCGGAGACGGAAGTGTCCAGGCCGCTCCTGCCCCGGGGCTGGGCGCTGGTCCTGCTGGATGACGAGCCCGATGAAGACGGTCTCTTCGGGGAGTTGGAAGCGGCGGGCATCAGCGTGGACCACCGGGCCCGGGCGCCCGGGGAACTGGAGTCCTGGTTGCAGGAAGCCGCCGATGCCTGCCTGGTGGTCATCAATCTGGCGACCCTGGAGGCAAGCCAGGGCATGGAAGCCTTCCGGCGATTGCGGGAGAGACTGGCCAGCCGACGGGACCTGGTCTGTCTGGCGATCACCCAAGGCCAGCCCTTCACCAGCCAGCTGGCCGCGCTGCGGGCCGGCGTGGATGTATTCCTGGAGCGGCCGGTCACCGCCAGTCGCCTGGGCCAGGCCCTGGAAGACGTGGTCTGGAAGCCGGACCAGCCCTATCGGGTCATGCTGGTGGACGACGAACAAAGCACCCTGAACTACGTGTCCGGGCTGCTGGAAAATGAGGGCATCCGGACGGTGGGCCTGTCAGACCCCCTCATGGTGATGGACTTCCTCGCCGACTTCGATCCCGACGTGCTGCTGGTGGACATCGAGATGCCCGTCTGCAAGGGCACGGAACTGGTCACCCTGCTGCGCCAGAAGGACCGCTACGCCCATATCCCCGTCATCTACCTGACCGCCTGGGACGACCAGAACCGGCGCATGGCGGCCCGGGTGGCGGGGGGAGAGGACTTCCTGACCAAGCCGGTGGACCCGGACCTGCTCAAGGCCGCCGTGGTGGCCCGGGCCCGTCGCCAGCGCCGCCTGCACCAGATGGAGCGGTTGCGCATTGGCCTGGTGACCCGGCTGGAGCAGTTCAGGCATGCGGTGGACCAGCACGCCATCGTCAGCATGACCGACGCCCAGGGCCGCATCATCTTCGCCAACCAGCAGTTCTGCGACGTCAGCGGCTACAGCCTGGAGCAACTCCTGGGCCGGACCCACCGGCTCTTGAAATCGGGCGAGCACGACGACGCTTTCTATCGGGAAATGTGGCAGATCATCAGTTCCGGCCGGGTGTGGCGGGGAGAGATCAAGAACCGATCCGTTGACGGGCGCTACTACTGGGTAAAGGCCACCATCGTTCCCCTCGTCGATGCCTAGGGGGAACCCCGGCAGTACTACTCCATCCGCACCGACATCACGGAACAGCGCTTCCGTCAGCAGCTGATGGAGGCCCGGGCCGCCATCGCCGCCCAGGCCGGCGACGACCTGCCCTCCCTCATGGAAGACATCGTCCTGCATGCCGAACGTCTGCTGCCCGGCACCACCTGCGCCATTCATCTGATGGATGAGGGCAAGGCCCACCTGCTCCGCGCAGCCGCCCCCAACCTGCCGCCCGGTCTGGCCGAAGCCATGGACCGGCTTTGCCTGGCGTCCGACCATGGCTGCTGCGTGGACGCGGTCTGCCGGGGGGAGGTCGTGGTGGTGGAAGATATTCGCCAGCACGCCGATGGGCCCGCCTACGGCACGACCGCCGTCGAGGCGGAGCTGCCCGCCTGCTGGGCCCATCCGATCCGATCACCCGAAGGCTCGGTCCTGGGCAGTTTTTCCGCATTCCATGGGGAGCCCCGGGCGCCCGACAAGCTGGAGCGGCTGGCCATCGCCGAACTGGCCGATGTCTGCGGCACCCTGCTGGACCGGGTCCGGCAGCGGGACGCCCTGCGCCGCCGGGAGGCCACCACCAGCGGCATCCTGCGCACCACCTCCGAGGGGTTTCTCCGCGTGGACGGGCAGGGCCTCATCCAGGAGGTCAATCCCGCCCTGGCGCGGATTGTGGGCTGGTCACCCGAGGCCATGCTCGGCCGCCACCCCGGGGAGTTCGTCGCTCCGGAGTTCCGTGACCTGGTGGACCGCATGTTGGCCGACGTCATGGCCATGCGCAGCGTCCGCGAGGACCTGGAAGTGGCCAAGGCCGATGGCGGCCGGGAAGCCTGCACGGTCACCGCGGCGCCGCTGTTGGACGAGAACGGCGCCGTCGTCGGCGCCTTCGCCCTGCTCAGCGACATCTCTACCCGCAAGCGCCTGGAAAACACCCTGCGCGTCCAGGCGCAAATCCTGTCCATGGTCCGCCAGGGCATGGAAACCTATGTGGGGACCCGCAACCTCAAGGCCACCACCGATTTCCTGCTGGACGGCCTGTTGCGCTTGACCGGCAGCGAGTACGGTTTCATCGGCGAAGTCCTGAGCGATGCGCAGGGCCATCCCTATCTCAGGTCCCACTCCCTGACCGACATTTCCTGGAACCCGGAAACCCAGGCGCTCTATCGCGCCTACCAGGAGCAGGGCATGGAGTTCCGCAAGCTGGATACCCTATTCGGCCACGTCATGACCTCCGGCGAGATGGTCGTCAGCGACGACCCGGGCAAGGATCCCCGGCGCGGCGGGCTGCCGCCGGGGCACCCCCCGCTGCGCCGTTTCCTTGGCATGCCGGTCTATTACGGCGACGAGTTGGTGGGGCTTTACGGCCTGGCCAACCGGCCCGATCCCTACGACGCGGAATTGTTGACGCTGCTGGCGCCGTTCAATGCCAGTTATGCGGCCATCATCGCGGCCCATCGCGCCCATGCCCGGCAGCAGGCGACCCTGGCGGACCTGAGGACGGAAAAGGAGCGGGCCGAATCGGCGAGCCGCGCCAAGTCGGAATTCCTGGCCAACATGAGCCACGAACTGCGCACGCCCCTCAACGCCATTCTGGGCTTTTCCCAGCTCATCGATACCGATGATCGGGTGCCCGAGGAGAGCCGGGAGATGGCCCGGGACATCGGCCAGGCCGGCGATCACCTGCTGGGGCTCATCAATGATCTGCTCGACTTGGCCAAGATCGAGGCCGGCCGTCTGGAACTGGGCATGGACGCGGTGCCCCTCAACAGCTTGTTGCGGGACTGCATTTCCCTGTCCCAGCAATTGTCCAGGCAACGGAACATCCCCATCCACTTCGAGGAACAGGCCTGCGCCCGGTTCACGGTGTTCGCCGACCGCATGCGCCTCAAGCAGGTCCTCCTGAACCTGATCTCCAACGCCATCAAGTACAACCGGCCGGGCGGAGAGGTGAGGATGGAGTGCGTGCTGGATGAGCACGCCGATCGGGTCAGGATCCTTGTCCGGGATACCGGCAAGGGCATCGCCAAGGACAAACTGTCCAGCCTGTTCGCGCCCTTCGAGCGCCTGGGAGCGGAAAAGGACGCTATCCAGGGCACCGGCATCGGCCTGGTGATCAGCCGCCATCTGGCAAGAATGATGGGAGGCGACGTCAAGGTGACCAGCGAGGTGAACGTGGGCAGTGAATTCTGGGTGGAATTGCCGTTGCCGCGCGCCACCGCGCCGGAAGAGGATTCAACCCCGCGCGATGGGCGGGCCGATGACGCCCGCGGCGGGGAAACCGCCTCGGCGGGCGGCAAGGTGCTCTATGTGGAAGACAACCCCGTCAACCTGAAACTGATGGAGATGGCGCTTTCCAGGCGCCGGGACATCCAGCTGGTCAGCGCGGTCAGCGCCGAGGCCGGCCTGGAGCTGGCGGCCAGGGAACGGCCCGACCTGATTCTCCTGGACATCAACCTGCCGGGCATGGATGGCTATGAAGGCCTGGCGGCCCTGAAGGGGCGCCCCGACCTCAAGGGCATTCCGGTGGTGGCCGTCACCGCCAACGCCATGAAGGGCGACCGGGAGCGGGGCCTGGCCGCCGGCTTCGTGGACTATCTCACCAAGCCCTTCAAGGTCGACGAGCTCTACGCCATCCTGGATACCTGGCTGGGCGGCGGCCGCGACCGCTAGAGGGACTTGCCCAGCCGATCCTGGCCGCCCATGTAGGGGCGGAGCACTTCCGGGATGGTGATGCCGCCATCGGGATTCTGATAATTCTCCAGGACCGCCACCAGGGTACGGCCCACCGCCAGACCGGAGCCGTTCAAGGTATGGAGAAGTTCCGGTTTGCCGGGCTTGCCGTCTTTCTCCGGCCGATAGCGGGCTTGCATGCGCCGGGCCTGGAAGGCCTCGAAATTGGAGCAGGAGGAAATTTCCCGATAGGTATTCTGGCCCGGCAGCCAGACTTCCAGATCGTAGGTCTTGGCGGAAGAGAATCCCAGGTCGCCGCCGCACAGGGCCACCACCCGGTAGGGCAGGCCCAGGCGCTGGAGAATGTCCTCGGCGTGGCCGGTGAGCTCTTCCAAGGCGGCGTAGGAATCCTCGGGCCGCACGAATTGCACCATCTCCACCTTGTCGAACTGATGCTGGCGGATCATGCCCCGGGTGTCCTTGCCGTAGGAGCCCGCCTCGGAGCGGAAGCAGGGCGTATGGGCCACCAGTTTGATGGGCAGGTTGTCGGCGGGCACGATCTCGTCGCGGAGGATGTTGGTCACCGGCACCTCGGCGGTGGGGATCAGGTACAGGCCGTTGCCGAGCTTGAACAGGTCATCCTCGAACTTGGGCAGCTGACCGGTGCCGCGCATGGAATCCGCGTTCACCAGATAGGGCACGTAGACTTCCTCGTAACCGTGCTCCCGGGTGTGCACATCCAGCATGAACTGGGTCAGGGCCCGATGCAGGCGGGCCAGCTGGCCCCGCATCAGCACGAAGCGGCTGGTGGTGAGCTTCACCGCCGTGGGGAAGTCCAGCATTTCCAGGTTTTCGCCCAGGTCCACGTGATCCAGGGGCGGGTAGGCGAACGCCCGGGGGGTGCCCCAGCGCCGGACTTCCAGGTTGTCCTTGTCGTCCTTGCCGGCCGGCACGCTCTCATGGGGCAGGTTGGGCAGGGTCATCAGCAGGCCGGAGAGGTCCTCCTGGATGCCCGCGAGCCGGTCCTCGGCGGCTTTGAGCGCATCGCCCAGGCCGCCCACTTCGGCCATCAGGGCGGTGGTGTCCTCGCCTTTGCCCTTGGCCATGCCGATCTGCTTGGACAGCTGATTGCGCTTGGCCTGGAGTTCCTGGGTGCGGGTCTGGATCTGCTTGCGCTCGGCCTCCAGGCTTTCGATGCGGCTGGTGTCCAGGGTGGCGCCCCGGACGGCCAGGCGTTGGGCCACCAGGGCCAGGTCTTTGCGGACGAGTTGAATGTCGAGCATGGCGAATGGGCGGGATCGGTAAACCTGGAATTCTACCCGCCCACCCGGCCCCCAGGGAGGCATCCGGACTGCGGGCGGGGCGCCGCGTCAGTCGGGTTTGATTTCCAGCCGGACGGCGATGAAGGCGGCTTCCATATCCTCCCTGGCCTCCTGGCTGGCGGCCTGGTCCCCCGCCTTGGCCAGGGACTCGGTCTCGCCGGCCAGCCTGGCGACTTCCTCCGCCCCGATGTAGGCGGCCGCCCCCTTGATCTGGTGGGCCAGCCGGGCGACGAGCCCGGTGTCGCCCCGGTCGCCGGCCTGGGCCATGTCCATCAGCAGGCTTTCCGTGCTGCTTACAAAAAGCGTGAGCATTTCCCGGACCTGGGCCTCGTCCTGCCGGCATATCCGCCGCAGCTTTTCCAGATCGTAGGTCTGGCTGGCCGCGGCCGGTAAGTCCCCGGCGGGATCCCGGGACGCTGCCGGTTCCCGCAAGCCGTCATCGATCACGGCCCGGTCGGGCAGTTGCCGTTGCAGCGCCGCCGCCAGTTCGTCCTCCCGGAGGGGCTTGGTGAGGTAATCGTCCATGCCCGCCGCCCGGCAGGTTTCGGCGTAACCCAGCATGGCATTCGCGGTCAGGGCGATGACGGGCAGCCTGGGGGCACCGGTCTCCGCTTCGCGCCTCCGGATGGCCCGGGTGGCGGTGAGACCGTCCCATTCCGGCATCTGGCAGTCCATGAGCACCAGGTCCACGGGCGTGCTGGCGAGCAGGTCGTAGGCGGAGCGGCCGTCTTCCACGGCGAGCACCGTGACTTCCAGGGGTTCGAGCAGGAAACGGATGAGCTTCATGTTGACCGGATTGTCCTCGGCCACCAGCACCTTGACGCCCGGAAAGCGGATCGATGGAGGGGGTGGAGTCGGCGAAATGGCCCGGGGTGGGGCGGAGACTGCCGGCAGGGGCAGGGTCAGGGTGAAGGTGCTGCCCTGGCCGGGCGTGGATTCCACGCTCAGCTCGCCACCCATGAGTTCGGCCAGCTGCTTGCAGATGGCCAGGCCCAGCCCGGTGCCGCCGAACTTGCGGCTGACCGAGCCATCGGCCTGGGCGAAGGCCCGGAAAATGCGGCCCCGGGCCGCCTCGTCCATACCGATACCGGTATCCCGGACGCTGATGCGGATATGGGAGGCGGCCAGCGTTTCGGCGCGCACCAGGATGCGGCCTTCCTGGGTGAACTTGAGGGCGTTGTCGGTCAGGTTGAGCAGAATCTGCCGCACCCGCAAAGGATCGCCCTTGACCCAGCCGGGCAGGCCAGTTTCCGTCTCCAGGCGCAGAGTGAGCTTCTTGCCCAGGGCTCGGGGCTGGTAGAGCTCGATGACGTCGCGAAGCAAGGCTTCCAGGTCGAAATCGAGGGCCTCGATGTTCAGCTTGCCGGCCTCGATCTTGGAAAAATCCAGCAAGTCGTTGATGACGCCCATCAGCGCGTCGGCGGACTGGGCGATGGTTTCCGCGAACTCCTGCTGGCGGCCGTTCAGGGGACTGGCAAGCAGCAGCTGGGTCATGCCCATGATGCCGTTCATGGGGGTGC
Source organism: Thiobacillaceae bacterium (assembly GCA_035332045.1). Classification (GTDB taxonomy): domain Bacteria; phylum Pseudomonadota; class Gammaproteobacteria; order Burkholderiales; family Thiobacillaceae; genus PFJX01. Next base: position 24,448 of record DAOQNK010000008.1, read on the forward strand.
GGATTTCATGGCTGACGTTGGCCACGAACTGGGACTTCATCTCGGCGGCGGCCAGGGCCGTGTCGCGGGCGGCTTCCAGGGCCGCCTCCGCCTCCTTTTGCGTGGAGACGTCGCGCATGATGGCCTGGATCACGGGTTCGCCGTCCAGGTTCATGGCGTGCAGGGCAATCTCCGCCGGGAAGGTGGAGCCATCGGGCCGGCGGGCGATCCAGTGGAAGAAGGCGTGGCCCTTTTCCACCGCCTCCCGGATGTGCTTTTCGGCGAGCAGATAGGAAGGCGTGCCGCAGTCCTGGCTTTCCACTCCCAGGTCCTCGGGACGGCGCGCCAGGAAATCCTCCACCCGGGCCATATGGAACATCTCCAGGGTGGCCGGATTGCAATCGGTGAAGGCATGCCGGTCGAGAATGACGATGCCGTCGGTGTTGGTCTCGAACAGGGTGCGGAACTTGGTGCGCTCCCGCTCGCTGGCGGCCGCCAGCCGGGCCGTCCGCCGCATCACGGTCACCGCCACCAGGGCGGCGATGACGATGGCGAAGAGACCCAGGATGATCATCAGCCAGCGGGTATTGTCGTAGTCGGAGCGTGCGGACTCGGCGGCGACCCGGGTCATGTCACGCTGAATCTGGATCAGGTTGTCCAGTTCCTTGACCAGCTGGCGCTGCAAGGGGATGCCTTCCTTCTGGAGTTCGTCGAAGGCCAGGAAGGTGTAGCCCTCCGTGGCCAGGTCCACGATGCGCACCATCACGGGTTGGTTGGCCCGGGTCAGCCGGTCGATCCGGTTGAGCACGGCCTTCTCCTCGGGGCGCTCGGTCAAGGCGCCCAGCTCCAGGCGCACCTGCTGGTAGGACGAGCCGAAGGCATAGAAGCGCAACATCTCCTGGTCCTTCTCGAAGGCATCGCCACTGACCACGATGGTGAGCATGGAGATGGCCCGGTCCCGCAGGATGTCCCGCATCTGGTTGGCCAGGCGGGACTTGACGCTGTTTTCCTTGACGATGGTTTCCAGGTGGGCGTTGGTGGCGGCCAATTGATGGAGCCCCACCAGGGTGAGGGCGAGGATGAGCGCCAGGGCCAGGGCGAAGCCGGCGCCGATGGTGGAGAGTAGCTTGCGGGGCAGCTGGGCGATGCGCGGTGTCATGGCCATTCCGGGAGGGTGAAAGGCCATGGTAGCGCGGCGCCCCCGTGCCGCGAATGGAACGAAGGGCCTATTTCCCCTGAACGCTTTATGGTCGGGCCGGGCATGGCAAGCCTTGCCTGGGATCGGCAGGGTTTGCCGCAAGCTGGCCCTGGAAGCCTGAAAAATAGGCTACAACAGGATAAAAACGGCCTTTCCCGCCTGGCATGGAGGTTGCTAATGACGGGCGGGGTCATCCCCGATATCCCCGTAGAGGGCATTCCACCAATCTGTAGGAGGTTGCGATGATTTCATCCATACACACCGGCGCCTTGGCGCCCCTGCTTCAAGGCCCCGGTCCCTCCCGGGATCGGATCCGGGACCAGGCCACATCCGTGGAAACCACGCCATCCTCGACCGATGGGACGCGTGGCGTCACCACCACCGTCCAGCTGGAGAACGGCGGCAGCGTGGTTCGAGAGGCGTCCCAGGACGAATCGGGACGGAGCGTCAGCCTGACCTTCACCGCGCCGGATGGCACCAGCAAGACTTACAGCAAGACCGTGAGCGTCGATGAGTCGGGCACCCGCGAAGTGAGCGGGTCCATCACCGGCGCGGACGGCGTGGCCCTGTCGTTCACCGGTTCCCTGATTCGCGACGGTGCCTTGGCAAAGGGCAGCCTGGACGTGACCCGGGCGGATGGCCAGACGGCCCACGTGGAGTTCCGCCAGGCTGAACGGGATGGCTTGAGCCTGTATCAGGCCCGGGGCGTGAATTTCGCCGGTGAAGCCTTCAACACCCGTTCGGGTGATGCGGACACCGGCGGTTACCGGCCCATCGACGAGTCCGCCTGAACTCCGGCTAGTCCGGAGCGGGCGGTTCGGGATCAAGCCCGGGCGCCCGGCCTGTCCTCCAGCCGGCGTCGGGGAACCCGCTCCACGTCCAACAGGGATTCGATGCGGGTGAACAGGTCGTGCCTGGAAAACGGCTTGCGCATGAAGTCGTCGGCGCCGATGCGGGCGCCGTGAAACTGGGCGGCGGCCTTTTCATTGCCGCTGATCATGATCACCGGAGTGGCTCGGCCGTGCTCCTCCCGGCGAAGTTGCCGGAGGGCGGAAAAGCCGTTCATGCCCGGCAGCACGATATCCAGGAAGATCAGGTCGGGTCGTTCCTTGCGCGCCAGATCCAGGCCCTGTTCCGCGTCCGGCGCGGTGAGGCTGTGGACGCCCGCCGAATCCAGCATGCGTCGCAGGGCCAGGGCGATGGTAGGCGAGTCGTCGATGATCAGGGCGCGGGTCCCGGGCTTGGGATTGGCCCGGGGCCGCAGGCGGCGATCCCCCGGAGCGGCCTCGATGGGCGCCGTGGTCTGGGCGGATTCCTGCTGGCCGAACAGGGACTTGAAGGTGTGCAGCAGACCCATGCGCTTCGTGCTCCCGGTGGATTCATACGTTTGTAGGGACCGCGGGATTATCGCCATGGCCTACCGGCCCAGCAAGCCATCACAGCCTTGCCAGGCACGGGGCGGTTCCCCTCAAGGCGGATTCGCGACAGGGTGCCAAGACGCCCTATGTCTCGGCAGGCACTCCACGGCGCCTACCAACTTCCGGAGGCGCCGCCGCCGCCCGAACTGCCACCACCGGACGAGGAACCGGACCCCGAGTCCGAGGAGGAAGAGGACGAGCTCCGTGGCTCGGCCTTCGTGCCGCCTTCGCTCTGGCTGACCAGGGCGGGATCAAACCAGACGCCGAACATCCTGCGTTTTTCCCGGGATCGTCCGCGCATCCGCAGCAGCCGCTGCCTGGCCCGCCATCGGCGATAGGCCGAGGCGGAAAGGTAGCGACGCGCCTGGGCCGCGAAAGGCAGAGAAAAGACGCTGGCGAACAAGGCGTTCATGCCGATCAGGATGGCCAGAACTTCCGGGTCGTCGTCGCCACTCTGGCCGAAGACGGCGAAGAAAAGCCCGAAAAACAGGCCGAAAAAGCCGAAGAGGATGAACATGCCCTTGCCCGTCTCTTCCCCGACCGCCGTGCGGCCCTGCCGTCTGCCATAAATCCGGGCCAGGACATGCAGGAAGGGAGGCGCCAGATTGGCGGCGATGGCGATCAGATAGGTTTTCAGGAAGGCGCCGCCATCGAATTCCACCTCGTCCCCGGCCGGGGACGGCGGCGCCAGGACTTCCCCCCGGGCCGCCGCCGCCATGGCTTCGAAACCTTGCAGGAGTCCTTCGCTGAAACGGTTCTGGCGGAAGGCGGGCTGATAGATCTCGTCGATGATCCGCTTGCTGTAGGCATCGGTGATGAAGCCCTCCAGGCCATAGCCCACCTCGATGCGCATGCGCCGCTCGGCCGGGGCGACGAGCACCAGCAGGCCGTTGTCCTTGCCCGCCTGGCCCAGCTTCCATCGCTCGAAGGTGGCCAGGGCCGCCGTCTCGATGGACTCGCCCTGGAGCGCCCGGGGAACATAGATCGCGGCCCAGATGCCGCTCTCGTCCCGCAACCGGCGGATGCGTTCCAGCAAGGCCTGGCGCTCGCCCTCCGTCAGCAGGCCCGTCTCGTCCAGCACATCGCCCTGGAAGGCGGGTGCGTCGAAAGCCGTCGCGGCGCGGGCCAGCCCCAGCAGAAGCAGGAAGAGCAGGGCGAGGAACGGCCCCGCCAGGCGGCGCCCATGGACCCTTCGAGGCAGGGCGCGATTCATGGAGACGGCAGCCGCCGGGAACCGGTCAGGGCAGTGAACAGGCCCAGGCCGATGAAGGTGAGGCCCATCAGCCACCGTCCGCCCCGGCGGGCCAGGCGGGCGCGCCTGAGAACGGGCGCCAGGGTGCCGGCGGCCAGGGCGTAGACGGAATCGGTCAGCGCCGCGATGGCCACGAACAGGCTCCCCAGGAGCAGGGCCTGGCTCGACGGGGCGCCTGGACTCATGAACTGGGGGAGGAAGGCCAGGAAGAACACGGCCGTCTTGGGATTGAGCAGCGCCACCACCAGGCCTTCCCGGAATACCCGGCCCAGGCGATCGGGGGCGGCGGCTTCCGGATGGGCCGGGGCAACGGCGCGCAAGGCCCGCACGCCCAGGAACACCAGATAGGCGGCACCGCCGAGCTTCACCACCTCGAATGCCAGGGCCGAGAAGCTGAACAGCGCCGCCAGCCCCAGGGCGGCGGCCGCCGCGTTGCCCAGATTGCCCAGCGCCACCCCGGCAACCGAGGCCAGGCCGTGGCCGCGCCCCTGCAACAGGCTGCGGCCGACGATGTAGAACACGCCCGGCCCCGGCGTGATCGCCAGGATCAGGCTCGCGGCCAGGAAGGCGAGAAGCTGGCTCGTGGGAGGCAAGAGGCCGATCATGGCCAACGGGTGGGCAGGCAGGAGACGCGAGGCATGGCGCAATGTTTTGCGACTTGCGCGCGCTTGGCAAGCGGCGGAGGGAAGAGGCTAGTGCTTGCTTGCGAAAGTCTCGCTGCATTCGATCCGCTTGGCATCCCCGCTCGCCGCGTTGCGAATCCTTGCCATAGCCGGACCATGGCTGCGGTTCGCGCCTTGCGATCGAGGCCCCAAGCGGCTCTCGGCGCTAACGCGGACTTCCGCAAGTCAGCACTAGTCGCCCCGTGGCAGCCGGACGGTCACCCGCAGACCGCCCCGGGGCCGATTCTCCAGGGTCACCTCGCCGCCGTGGGCACGCGCCAGATTGCGGGCGATGGCCAGGCCCAGGCCCACGCCGCCCGTGCCTCGATTGCGGGAATCCTCGCCGCGCCGGAAGGGCTCGAACATCTGCTCCAGCTTGTCCTCGGGTATGCCCGGCCCATCGTCGTCGATGAGGATCACGAGTTCATGGGGCCCGTCCTCCAGCTTCACGTGGGCGCCACCGCCATAGCGCACGGCGTTTTCCAGAAGGTTGGCGAGGCAGCGCTTGAGGGCTTGCGGACGGGCGCGCAAGGGGTGGAGGGCCTCGCCCGTGACGTCCACGGGCTCCCCCAGGGCTTCCATGTCGTCCCGCAGGGTGTAGAGCAGGGCGTTGACATCCAGTGGCGCGCTGGCCTCCTTGCGCGCCTCGCCGCGCAGAAAGTCCAGGGTGGCGCCGATCATGGTTTCCATGTCGTCCAGATCGCGCAGGAATTTTTCCCGCTGAGCCGCGTCCGGCAGCATCTCGGCCCGCAGCTTCAGGCGGGTGATGGGGGTCTTCAGGTCGTGGGAGACCGCGGCCAGGATGCGCAGGCGGTCTTCCAGGTAGCTGGCCAGGCGGCTCTGCATGGTGTTGAAGGCGTGGGCCGCCTGGCGCACCTCCCGGGGGCCGGTTTCCGCCAGGGGTGGGCCGCCCAGATCCCGGCCCAGGGCGTCCGCCGCCTTCGCCAGCTTGCGCAGGGGCTGGACCGCCCAGCGCATGGCCAGCAGGGCAAGGATGGCGATGGCGACAAAGTAGCCGGTGAGCAGGGGCAGGTGGCGGCTGGGTACCACCCCCTCGTCACCGGGATAGCGGTGGGTGGCCAGGACCACCTGGCCGTCGGCGAGGAAAAAGGAAATGCGGGTCAGTATGGGCACGCCGCCCTGGCTCTCTTCGGGACCGCCGGCCACGGCGACCCTGCGGCGGGCGCCCATGTCCTCGCGCAGATGGGTTTGCAGCTTGCCCAGGGCACCCGAGGCGCTGCCGGTCACCGGCTTGTCCACCAGGCTGAACACGATGCGGGAGGAATTCACCACCCGCAGCAATTCCGCCCGTTGCCCGGGCGGCGTGCTGTCCAGCTTCTCGGCGACGGTGACCAGACGTTGCACCAGGGGGCCGGCGATGAGGTGGGAAAGCAGCCGTTCCCGTTCCTCCTGGTAAAGCTGCTCCGAGATCCATTGGGCCGCCAACAGGCCGAAGAGCAGCACCCCCGCGACCCGCAGGTAGATGGAATCCAGCCGGCTGCCGGGGTTTTTCATGATCGCTCCACCGCCACGGAGAGCACGTAGCCCTCGTTGCGCACCGTCTTGATGAGGCGAGGCTCCCGGGGATCGTCCCCCAGCTTGCGGCGCAGACGGCCGATCTGCACGTCCACGGCCCGGTCGAAGACGTTGGCTTCCCGGCCCTGGGTGAACTCCAGCATCTGGTCCCGGGACAGGACCCGGTTGGGATGATCCAGCAGCATGCGCAGCAGCTTGTATTCCGCCCCGGACAGGTCCACCACCACGCCCATGGGCGATTTCAGTTGCCGGGTACGGGTATCCAGGGTCCAGTCGGCGAAATGGAAGAGGCGCACATCCTCGTCGGCCAGATTCTCCGGCAGGCTGCCGGCCCGGCGCAGGATGCTCTTCACCCGGGCCAGCAGTTCCCGGGGATTGAAGGGCTTGGAGAGGTAGTCGTCGGCGCCCATCTCCAGGCCGACGATGCGGTCCACCTCGTCGCCGCGGGCGGTGAGCATGAGGATGGGGATGCGGCTGCCGGCCCGCAGCCGACGGCACAGGGAGAGCCCATCCTCGCCGGGCAGCATGATGTCCAGGATGACCAGATCGAAAGGCGCGGTGTCCATGGCCTGCCGCATCTGGCGACCGTCGGCCACGGCGGTGACGCGATAGCCCGCCTGCCCCAGGTAGTCCCGTAGCAGGTTGCGCAGTTCCGCGTCGTCGTCCACCACCAGCAGATGGTCTTGTTTCATTCCCATATCCCTTTCGGTGGTCTGATTATTTTCCGGCCGGCGCTCGGTCGCCCACCAGTTTGTAAATCCATGTAACAAGTCCGGAGGCTGCCAAACCCGCTTACAAAAGGGCGTGCTTCCTGTTGCCGGCCCGTTACACCCGCCTGCTCCAATGAAATCGAGGTTGATCGATATGTTTTCCGGCCGGGCGGCCGGACTCGAGAAACCCTTCCGAAAGGAGCACGCCATGAAATCCACCAAGCTGATTCTGACAGCCATCGCGCTGGCCATGGGCCTCACTGCCGCCGCCGGCTATGGCGCCGAAACGGCCCCCACTCCGGCCCCGAAAAAGGAAGTCATCTACGGCAGTCAGTTGATGACCACCCAGGAACGGGCCGATTTCCGCGCCAGGATGCGTGCGGCCAAATCCGCCGAGGAACGCGAGCGGATCCGCCTCGAGCATCACAAGGCCATGCAGGAACGCGCCCAGGCCCAGGGCAAGACGCTCCCCGACATGCCTCCCGCCGGGGGCGCTGGCATGGGGCCCGGTGGCGGTGGCATGGGTCCCGGTGCGGGCGGCATGGGCCCCGGCGGCGGCCGCAACCGTTGAATCTTCCCCATGAAATGACGGGACGGCGTTCTCCGGGACGCCGTCCCGCTGCCTGTCCCCGACCCTCCCACTTTTCGGAGTCGCCGATGTTCCGGCCGTTGAGACTGACCGCTTCCCTGCTGCTCGCCCTGTCCCTTCCCGTGGCCGCTGGCGACAAGATGTTCACCCTGTCGCCCGCCCAGCGCGCCGCCCTGAAGGTGAGCGTCGCCCCCCTGAGCGCCCATGCCGGCGCCGTTACCGTGGGCCTGCCGGCCAGGGTGGTGATCCCGCCGGCCCAGGAACGCCTGGTGACGGCGCCCGTGGCGGGGGTGATCACGGAACTGCGGGCGGCGGCGGGGGATCCGGTGCGCGTTGGCCAGACCTTGGCCGTGCTGCGCGGGGAAAGCCTCATCGGCGCCCAGCGGGAGTTGGCTCAGGCCGCGGTCCAGGTCCAACTGGCGCGGGAGGGCGTGAAGCGCGACGAGGCCCTGTTCCAGGAGGGCATCATTCCCGAGTCCCGCCTGCAAGCCGTCCGCGCCCAACTGGCCCTGAACGAATCCGCCCTGGCCGAGCGCCGGGCCTGGCTGCGCCTCATGGGCCTGTCGGACGCCGCCGTGAAGGCGGCGGAACGGGGCGAGCGCCTGGCGGACAGCGTCGCCCTCGTCGCGCCCATGGACGGCGTGGTGATGGAGGTGCCGGCGGTGGTGGGCGCCCGGGTGGAGACCACCGCGCCCTTGCTGCGCCTGGCCCGGCTGGACCCCCTGTGGCTGGAAATCCAGGCCCCCGCCGAGGTGGCGGCCCTGGTGAAGCCGGGCCAGGGCGTGAGCGTGCCCGGCACCGCCGCCAAGGGCAGCGTGCTGGCCGTGGGCCGGGGCGTCAGCGAGGCCCAGACCGTGCCCATCCGGGCCCGGATCGACAACAAGGACGGCCAACTGCGCCTCAACCAGAGTGTTTCAGCCCGCCTCGAAGGCGTGGCCGGGGCCCGCCAGTGGCGGGTGCCGGTCAAGGCCATCGTTCGCCAGGCGGGCCAGAACTGGGTGTTCGTGGAGCGCCAGGGTGGCTTCGAGCCCGAGAAGATCAAGGTGCTGTCCCAGTCGGCCCAGCAGGCGGCCATCGACGGTCCCTTCAGCGGCGAGGAGAAGATCGCCGTGGAAGGCGTGGCGGCCCTGAAGGCGGCCTGGCAAGGGGAATGACGTGCTGACCCGGTTGACCGAGTTCTCGCTCACCCAGCGCCTGCTGATCCTCGCCCTCACCCTGCTGCTGGCGGCGGCGGGCATCCAGGCCTGGCGTTCGCTGCCCATCGACGCCTTCCCGGATGTCTCCACCACCCAGGTGAAACTCATCCTCAAGGCCCCGGGCATGACCCCGGAGGAGGTGGAGACCCGCATCGCCGCCCCCATCGAGATGGAGATGCTGGGCATCCCCAAGCAGCGCGTCCTGCGCTCCGTCTCCAAGTACGGCCTCACCGACGTCACCATCGACTTCGAGGACGGCACCGACATCTACTGGGCCCGCCAGCAGGTGGCGGAACGTCTCAACGCCGCCCTGGGCGACCTGCCGGCCGGCGTCAGCGGCGGCCTGGCCCCCATCACCACGCCCCTGTCGGAAATGTTCATGTTCACGGTGGAAGGCGACCACCTTTCCCTGGCCGAGCGGCGCGCCCTGCTGGACTGGGTGATCCGGCCCCGGCTGCGGACCCTGCCCGGGGTGGCGGACGTGAACGCCCTGGGCGGGTACGTGAAAACCTACGAGGTGGCGCCGGACAACGCCGCCATGAGCGCCCGGGGCGTGACCCTGGTGGAACTGCGGGACGCCCTGGAAGCCAACAACCGCAATGACGGCGCCGGCCGCCTGACCGAGGGCGAGGAAGTCTGGCTGGTGCGGGTGGAAGGCGCGGTGAAGAGCCTGGACGACCTGGCCGGCATCGTGGTCAAGAACGTGGGCGGCGTGCCCGTGCGGGTCTCCGACGTGGCCCAGGTGCGCCTGGGCGAGCTCACCCGCTACGGCGGCGTCAGCCAGGATGGCCGGGGCGAGGCGGTCGAAGGCCTGGTCCTGGGTCTGCGGGGCGCCAACGCCCAGCAGGTGGTGAAGGCGGTGAAGCAGCGCCTGAAGGAGATCGAACCCAGCCTGCCCAAGGGCGTGGCGGTGAAGCCCTTCTACGACCGCTCCGCCTTGGTGGAGCGGGCCGTGGGCACCGTCTCCAAGGCTTTGATGGAAGCCATCGTGCTGGTGCTGGTGCTGCTTTTCCTGTTCCTGGGCGATGCCCGCGCCGCCCTGGCGGTGGCCGTCACCTTGCCCCTGGCGGCCCTGGCCACCTTCCTGCTCATGGGCCGCTTCGGCCTGTCCGCCAACCTCATGAGCCTGGGGGGCCTGGCCATCGCCATCGGCATGCTGGTGGATGCGGCGGTGGTGGTGGTAGAGAACATTGTCAGCCGGCTGGCGGCTCAACCCTCTCCCGCAGTCGGGAGTGGGGCAGGGGGAGAAGGCTCTGGGTCGCCGGAAACACCGGAAGGCTTCCCTCACCCCGGCCCTCTCCCGCCTGCGGGAGAGGGAGCAAAGCCCCACAGGCTCCACGAGGTCTACCGGGCCGTGGGCGAGGTGGCGGCACCCACCGCCGCCGGGGTGCTCATCATCATGATCGTCTTCCTGCCCCTGCTCACCCTGGAGGGCCTGGAGGGCAAGCTGTTCATCCCCGTGGCCCTGACCATCGTCTTCGCCCTGGGCGCGGCCCTGCTGCTGTCCCTGTCGGTGGTGCCGGTGCTGGCCTCCTGGCTGCTGAAGCCGGGTGGCCACGGCGACCCCTGGCTGGTGCGCCAGGCCCTGCGCCTCTACACCCCTTTGCTGGGCTTCGTCCTCTCCAGGACGAAGTTTGTGATGGCCGCCGCCGCGGGTCTCCTGGTCTTGGCGGCGGTCCTTTTTCCCTTCATCGGCAAGTCCTTCATGCCTACCCTGGACGAGGGCGACATGCTGGTGCAGCTGGAGAAGCTGCCCTCCATCAGCCTGGAGGAAAGCCTGGCCCTGGACCGCTCCGTGCAGCAGGCCATCATGAAGCGGGTGCCGGAGGTGGCCGGCGTGGTGGCCCGGGCCGGTTCCGACGAACTGGGCCTGGACCCCATGGGCCTCAACCAGACCGACTCCTTCCTGGTGCTCAAGCCCCGGGACCAGTGGCGCAAGCCCGACAAGGACTGGCTCATGGCCGAGATCCGCCAGGTCATGGCCGATTTTCCCGGCGTCACCTTCGGCTTCACCCAGCCCATCGACATGCGGGTCTCGGAGATGCTCACCGGCGCCCGGGGCGACCTGGCCATCAAGGTGTTTGGCGCCGACATCGGCACCCTCAACACCCTGGCCGGCCAGGTGGAAGCCCTGCTGGGCAAGGTGCCCGGCGCCCAGGACGTATTCAGCCTGAAGAACGACGGGGTCCAGTACTTCCAGGTGGAAGTGGACCGTCTGGCCGCCGGCCGCTACGGCCTTTCCATGGACGACGTGTCGGCCTTCCTCAAGGCCCATCTGGAGGGGCTGCGGGTGGGCATCGTCCAGGAGGGCATCCAGCGCACGCCCCTGGTGGTGCGGGCGGGGGAGAACCTGCGCATGTCGCCGGCCCTGTTCGAGTCCCTGCGCATTCCCACCGCCAGCGGCGTGGCCATTCCCTTGCAGGAGGTGGCGAGGCTCCACCGCACCGAAGGGCCGGTGGCGGTGAACCGGGAGAACGCGGGCCGCTACGTCACCATCCAGTGCAACGTGGCCGGCCGCGATCTGGTGGGCTTCGTGGAGGAGGTGAAGGCCCGGGTGGCCCGGGAGGTGAAGCTCCCCGCCGGCTACCAGGTGGTCTATGGCGGCCAGTTCGAGAACCAGCAGCGTGCCGCCGCGCGCCTGGCGGTGGTGGTGCCCGTGGCCCTGGCGCTGATCTTCGGGCTCCTGTTCGCCACCTTCAAATCCCTGCGCCAGGCGGCCCTGGTCCTCGCCATGGTGCCCTTCGCCATGGTGGGCGGCGTGGCGGCCCTGTTCCTCACCGGCGAGTACCTGTCGGTGCCGGCCTCGGTGGGCTTCATCGCCCTCCTGGGCATCGCCGTGCTCAACGGCGTGGTGCTGGTCACCCATTTCAACCAGCTTGCCGCCCTGGGCCTGGAACCGGACCGGGTGGTGCGGGAAGGCGCCCTGCGCCGCCTGCGGCCGGTGCTCATGACCGCCAGCATCACCGCCTTCGGCCTCATCCCCCTGCTGCTGGCCAGCGGCCCCGGCTCGGAAATCCAGAAGCCCCTGGCCATCGTGGTGGTGGGCGGCCTGTTCAGTTCCACCGCCCTGACCCTGCTGCTGCTGCCGGTGCTCTACCGGCGCTTCATTCTCAAAGGAAATTGAATGTCCCTTGTGCAACTGACCCTGGCCGCGCCCCGGCACCTGGAGGAGGAACTGGTGGAACAGTTCCTCGCCCGGCCCGAGTGGGCCTCCGGCTTCACCTTGTTCGCCGCGGAAGGCTACAGCCACCATCCGGAAAGTCTGTCCGTCCGGGAACAGGTGCGGGGCCGGGCCCGGCGGGTACTGGTGCAGATCGTCCTGGAGGCGGAGCACGCCCAGGCCCTGCTGGCCCACCTGAAAGCCACCCTGCCCAAGCCCGACGTGGCCTGGTGGATCAGCCCCGTCAGCGGTTTCGGGAGACTCGCATGAAAACCCTGCTTGCCACCCTGTTCGGCCTGGCCATGGTCCCCGCCATGGCCGCTCCGACCCCGCCCCCCGGGGACCTGCCCGCCGCCGATGCCGTGGTCCGGGCCCTAGCGGCCCATCCCGCCGTTCGCGCCGCCCAGGCCGAGGTCCGGGGGGCCGAAGCCGAGCAGGCGCGGCTCAAGGCCGGCGAGTACGAGTATGGCCTGCGGCTTGCCACCCAACGGCGCGCCATCGAGGGCGGCCCCACTCACCAGGAATGGAGCGCGGGCCTGGAACGGGGCCTGCGCCTGACCGGCAAGGCCGATCTGGATGCCAGGATCGGCGAGCAGGGCGTCCTGGAAGCCGGCGAGAAGGTGGGCGACGCCCGCCACGAAGCGGCCCGCCAGCTCCTGGGGCTTTGGTATGGGGCGCGCTCGTCGGCGCTGGAAACCCGGCTCTGGCGGGAGCAGGGCCGGCTCCTGGAAGGCCAGATGCGCATCGTCGAAACCCGGGTGAAGCGGGGCGACGCCGCCCGGCTGGATACCTATCAGGCCGAGGCCGCCCTGGCCCAGGCCCGTTCCCAGGCTGCCGCCGCCGAAGCCAGGGAGAAGGCCGCCCTGGCCGAACTGGCCGCCCGCTTCCCGGAATTGCCCGCCCCCGCCGAGTCCGAGGCCTTGCCCGTGCTGCCCGAAGGCGATGCCGCCAGTTGGCTGGCCCATACCCTGGAACACAACCATGAACTGCTGGCCGCCAGCCGTGCCCTGGAGAAAGCCCGCCTGCTGGTTCGCCGGGCCGAAGCCGATCAGCGGCCCGATCCCACCCTGGGCCTGCATCTGGCCAGCGAGCAGGGCGGCAAGGACCGCATCGTCGGCATCAGCGTCGCCCTGCCCCTGCCGGGCGAAGGCCGGCGCGCCCAGGCGGACCTGCGCCTGGCCCAGGCCCAGGTCCAGGCCGAAATGGAAGCCGCCACCCGCCGCCGGCTGACCGCCGAAGCCGGCGCCAACTGGCAACGGGCCGCCGCCGGCGTGGAAAGCTGGCGGCGCCTGGAGGAAGCCGCCCAGGCCATCGGCCGCCATGCCGACCTGGCAAGGCGGGCCAACGCCCTGGGCGAGCTGGGCCTCTCGGACACCCTGCTGGCCCGGCGCGCCGCCCTGGACGCCCGGCTCGCCGCCGGCCAGGCCCGGCTCGCCGCCAACGAGGCCATCGCCCGCCTCTTGCTGGATGCCCATCGGCTCTGGCCCCTGGGCGATGACGACGAACACCACTGAGATGGAAACGCCAGGAGAATCCCCATGCGCCGAATCCTGATATTGACCACCCTGGCCTGGCTGGCCGGCTGTGCCACGCCGGTCGCCCTGACGGCGCCGGAGGGCGCCAGCAACACCGGAAGGCTGACCCTGACCTGGCTGGAACCCCACGCCATGGAGGTGCAACTGCAAGGCAAGCGCTATACGGGGGAATGGTCCAGCAGCGCCTGCCTGACCGACGAGTGTCGAGGCGTCTACCGGGACGTGCTGCGCATCCACCGCCGCCACATCCGCCAGGGCGAGGCCAGCCTCACCGCTCCGGACGGCAGCCGGCTGGACTGCCGATGGGTCAGCCACCTGCCCGAGTTGGAGGGCAACTGCACGGCCCAGGACGGCCGGGTTTACCGGCTCACGGCCTCTTAGGGCCGGGCCCGCCGCGCCGGGGATACGGGGATACGGCGCTCCGGTCCAAGCCCGGAGGCCTGGGTCGGCGGGGGATCAGACGGCGTCCTGGCCGCGGCGAACCTCCGCGGCGAGGCGATCCAGATTCTGCGCGTTGGCGGTGGCCACGAACGCGGCGATGGTCTGGTAGTGCTCGGCCGTGTCAAAGGTCTGGCGCCAATGGACCCGGGTTCCGCCTGCCGCCGCTTCCAGTGTGATGGTCAGCAGAAAGTGGTGGCCATTGAGATGCTCGATCTCGAAGAGCGCATCCGGCACTACGCGGGTGAATCGGCTCTCGTTGGGGTAGTCCTGCCCGTCCGGCCCATGCAGGGTGAGCAGCCACCGCCCGCCGGGCACGAACTCGAACACGTGAATCGTGCTTGAGAACCCCGCCGGCCCCCACCACCTGGCCAGACGCGAGGCCTCTTTCATGGCCGCGAACACCTCCGCAGGCAGCGCGGGCAGCCAGCGTTGCCGGATGTCAGAGCGGGTTTCGATGGGTTCCATCGGGGTTCTTCCGAGACTGGGCGACAGGGACGGACTGCGTCGCTTCAAGGAGGCGGTGGAACAACGCCCAGCTGTCGGATGAGGGGTGAATACAGGGCACCTTGACCTTTCTCGACATCGAGTTCGTCGATCCTGGCGGATTTTGGAAGGCCGAATGGGCGCTCATGTTTCTCGCAAAAAATTTGTTCGGATTTTTTGCAGCCTCAACGTCTGACATAACCGGCGCTGCGCGGCTTCATCGCGCAGCGTCCGTGTTGATGGATGGGTTGGGCCTCAGATGTCCCATATCTCGCCCTTCGCCAAGTGCTCTTGAATCTCGGGCGGGTTCCGACGAACCTTGGGATGGTTTGCAAGAACAAGGCGCAGCGTACGGAGCGCGTCGTAGGCGTCGATCATTATCTTGCGCTGTTCCTTGAAGTAGGCCAGGTCAAAGAGGTTCTCATTCACGGCATGGGCTGGCTTCTGCCGCAGACGGCGAACCGTTCGAAATGCGGTGAACATGCTTTCGAAGGGCTTCGGGTCTGCCGGACGAAAGTACTTGCGGAGCCACTCCTCCAACAGTGCGAGAGTGCCTTTTTGCCTTACCTCAATCTTTCCATCGGGTCGAGCCTTATCCTCTTCAAGAGGTACATCGTTCTCGAAGAACGCCTTGTCGATGTTGTCCGACAACATCTTGTCCAGTAGCAAAATGAAGGCATTGAACTCTGCAAGCGTTGGGCGAAGCAGGAATCCAAACTCCTTCGGTCTCTCGGACTGAAACACATTTCGGAAGAGCGCAGGCTTTCCAATTAGCGCGGCCATTTGGTTGATGACCTTCAGTTCCAGTGTAAACGCCTCGAATATCGAGATTCGGGTGCCCCAATCACCGAGAATGCTGTTGCGATAATAGTCAGGGTGGAGTTTGTAGTCGCCAGAAAGCATCTTGGCGTGCCACACACGCTGATGCTCTGGACTCAGATCTGCCAAGTAGCGCAGAAATACCGCGACTGCGCGGTTCAGATCTTTGTCATATGCAAAGCCAAAGGTTTGCAGGAGCACTTGGTCGTGCTTCGGCATCGACTGGCTCTCGAAGTACTCATCCTTAATCGAAATGGAGCCGTTGATAAAGTCGGTTTCGTAGTAGTACCGTGGATCGTTCCGATAGTGTTCTAGAACGGAGAGATCAAATGCGCGGTGCTCCAATTGTCCATAGCCCCGCGCTAGCTCCAAGTCGAACGGGCGGCCTTCGAATCGTGAATCTAAGGGAAGCTTTGCTAGGTGCTTCTTTCCTGGATACACACAGACAGAGTCAGTGAGGCCCAATTCCTTCAGGAACTCAAGCTGCTGCTCATGAGTAATGTGGGAGAAAGCCTTGATGTGAGGGTTCGGGTGAACGTTGCCAAAAAGCAGATCGACTTCTTCGGACTTGACCAATCTCTCAAGCAATTTACTTGTAGCGAGCATGTCGAGTTCGAGGTGCTTTCTAAGTGTCCGGACTGGCACACCGTTGAAGTCTCGCGAAGAGAGATAAAACTCGCTGATGTAGTCGAGAGCGGCCGAGTCGGTCATGTTGCCTCTGAGGCCCAACGTAATGTGTACACCAATTGGTGTACAATCTGGCCAGAATTGGTGTGTG
>DAOQNK010000009.1:0-39940 GCA_035332045.1 Thiobacillaceae bacterium
GCTACTACAACCCGCCCGACCGCCGCATCTGGGCCATGACCCTGCACTGCGTGCGCCAGGCGGACGAGGGCGGCGAAAACGACCTGATGGACCACGAACTGGCCTACATGGCCCTGCGCGACGTCAACCCGGACCACATCCGCGCCCTGATGGCGGAGGACGCCATGACCATCCCCGCCCGGGTGGACGAAATGGGCGTGGCCCGGGACGACGAAACCGGCCCGGCCTTCTGCGTGGATCAGGGGCTGCTGCACCTGCGCTACACGGCCCGCACCAAGAGCATCGCCTGGAAGCAGGACGCCGCTACCCAGGCGGCGCTCCATGCGCTGGAGGAATTACTGGCGAGCCGGCCCTTCGGGGCCTTCACGCTCAAGTTGCAGCCGGGCATGGGCGTCATCTGCAACAACGTGCTGCACACCCGCTCCGACTTCACCGACCGGCCCGGGCACCGGCGCCTGCTCTACCGGGCCCGCTACCATGATCATCTGAGGAATCTGCGCGGCTAGCAGCCTGTCGGACTTGGGGCGTCGAAAGCTAGAAACGGCCTCGTCGAGGACAGTTATTGATGATTTCGCCGGGCAATATTCAAACTATTGCCCAAGAAAGCAGCAAGAAATGGACCGACGCGGTCGTTTCGCAGCCAGCGACTCTCAAGTCCGACAGGCTGCTAGCTCTTACCCGCGCCGGGGCCCAGCTTGTGCTCCACCGCGAACACCGCCGCCTCCACCCGGGAGGAGAGATTCAGCTTGGCGAGGATATGGCGCACGTGCAGCTTGACGGTGTCGTAGCTGATATCCAGTTGCCGGGCGATGGCCTTGTTGCTCTCGCCCTTGGCCAGATGGGAGAGGATCTCCCGCTCCCGCTGGGTCAGGGATTCCAGCAGCGAGGTGGCGCTGTTGCCCTTGTTGTCCAGCATGCGCACCAGCTTTGCGGTCATGCCCGGCGCCACCACGGTTTCGCCCCGGGCGGCGCGGATGATGGCGTCCACCACCTCGTCGGGTTCCATGCTCTTCAGCAGATAGCCGTTGGCGCCGTTGCGCAAGGCTCGGGCCATGTCCTCCTCGGCCTCGCTGACGGTGAGAATGAGCACCGGCAACTGGAAACCCTCGACGCGCAATTGCTGCATGACGTGGATGCCGTCGGTGCCGCCGATGTTGAGGTCCAGGATCAGCACGTCCGGCATTTTCTCCCGAAGCAGGCCGGCCACTTCCGCCGGATTGCCTGTGATGGCGGAGACGTTCACGGCTCCCTGGCTTTCTAGCAGTTCGGCCAGCCCCTTGCGAAAAAGGGTGTGGTCGTCCACCAGGACGATGCTCAATCGGCTCAAGGTTTCTCCTCCACGCCCTGGCGGGCCGGGAAGCTCAGTCGGACGATGGTGCCTCCCGCCGGCCGGCTCTCGATGCTGAGCTTGCCGCCCAGCTTGGCGGCCCGCTCGCGCATGATGGTGAGGCCGAAACTCTTGCCCATTTCGGCGGTGGCGTGGGGGGTGAGCCCCACACCGTCGTCCGCCACGTTCACGACATATTGCTTTTCATGCAGATCCAGGGTCACCACCACGTGGCGGGCGCGGGAGTGCTTGCTGATGTTGTACAAAGCCTCCTGGATGATGTGGAAGACCTGGATCTCCTCTTCCGGCGTCAGCACCACGTCCTGGGCCACGTTGAGGAAGTCCACGTCGGCGTTGGCCTTCCTGCGGAAGCTTTCCGCCATCTCCTGGAGGGCGGGCACCAGGCCCCGGGGATCGATGCGGTCGCGGAACTGGGTGATGAGGTTGCGCAGTTCCGAGTAGGCCATGTCCACGGCCTCCTCCACGTCGCCCAGATAGCGGTTGGCCCGGTCCTGGTCGCCGTCGGCGAAGGCCTCGTTCAGCACCGACAGGCGCATCTTGGCGTAGGCCAGGGTCTGGGCCAGGGAGTCGTGGATCTGGTTGGCCAGCATGGTGCGCTCGTTCATCAGGGAGATGCGCATGTTCTCCCGGGTGAGGCGGGTGTTCTCCAGGGCCATGCCCAGGTGCTCGCTGATGGAGTTGAACAGGTAGCGGATGTCCTTGGGCAGGGGTTCCGG
Organism: Thiobacillaceae bacterium; assembly: GCA_035332045.1. Classification (GTDB taxonomy): domain Bacteria; phylum Pseudomonadota; class Gammaproteobacteria; order Burkholderiales; family Thiobacillaceae; genus PFJX01. The sequence goes on from DAOQNK010000009.1 coordinate 2,065, forward strand.
GTTGTCCAGGAAGATGTTGTAGACCCCCAACACCTTGCCCTTGTAGCGCAGGGGCACGGCATAGACGGTGCTGCAATGCTGGGCGAAGTAGATGTGGCGCACCTGCTTCTGGCACACCTCCATGACGCTGTCGCTCTGGGAGGACTGGGATAGCGTGGCCTTGCCGCAGATACCGCACTCCAGGGGGACGTAGCGCTCCTTTTCCACCAGGGCCGGAGACAACCCCAAAGAGCCCACCATGCGCAGATGCGCGCCGTCGGCGGTCAGCACCCGAACCGCGCCAGCCCTGGCGCTGGAAATGCGCACCATGATCTCGAGGAAGCGCATGAGCATTTGTTCCGTATCCGCATCGGAACTCATGCTGCTGGCGATTTCCGCCAGCACCTCGATGACCGGCAGCCGGTCACCACTGGCCTCGCCCGATTCGAAGTCGTCAGTAGAGGGACAGCCGTCAGGCGGCATGCCGATGGCGTTCAGGGGAATGCGGTAGGTTTCCACGCGGAGGCTGGTTTTCACCGGATAAGGACATGGTAACGGAGCGCCGCCCGGACTTGAACCGCCAACGCGGATCGATCAGAAGTTCTGAGCCAGCTTGTTGCGCGCCAGGGGCGGATTCTTGTCGAAATAACGCTTGATGCCGCTGACGATGGCCATGGCCATCTTGTCCTGGTACTCCTCGTCGTTGAGGCGCTTTTCCTCGTCGGGATTGGAGATGAACGCGGTCTCCACCAGGATGGAGGGAATGTCCGGCGCCTTCAGGACGGCAAAGCCGGCCTGTTCCACCTGGCCCTTGTGCAGCTGGTTGATCCCGCCGATTTCCTCCAGCACCGCCTTGCCCAGCTTCAAGCTGTCGGCGATCTGGGCGGTCTGGGACAGGTCCAGCAGGGTCTGCTTCAGGTAGATGTCCTTCACCGCGATGTTGACGCCACCGATGAGGTCGGCGTCGTTCTCGTGTTTGGCCAGCCATTTCGCGGCGGCGGACGTGGCCCCCTTCTCGGACAGGGCGAACACCGATGAACCCCGGGCATGGGGCTTGATGAAGGCGTCGGCGTGGATGGACACGAAGAGGTCGGCCTGTACCTTGCGGGCCTTGTTCACCCGCTCGTGGAGGGGAATGAAATAGTCGCCGTCCCGGGTCAGGTAGGCACGCATGTTTTCCACCTTGTCGATCATGCCCTTGAGGCGGCGGGCGATGGACAGGGTGATGTCCTTCTCGTGGGAGCCGCTGGCGCCCTTCGCCCCCGGGTCTTCGCCGCCGTGGCCGGCGTCGATGGCAATGGTGATGAGGCGGACGTATTCCGGCTTGGCGGGCTGGGGTGCCTTGGCAGCCTTTTCCTGTTTGCCGTCCTTGGGCGCGGCAGTGACGGCGGACTGGGGCTTATCGGTCTTATCCGGCTTGTTTTCCGCCGCCCGATTGGGATCGACCTTTCGTTCCGCCCGCTCGATGGCGTCTTCCACCAGGTTCTCGATGGTGGTCAGGGACGCCGGATACAGATCCATGACCAGACGATGGCCATAGTCGCCCATGGGCTTGAGGGTGAAGATCTGGGGCCGCACCTCGGTCTTCAGTTCCACCACCAGGCGGGTAACGCCGGGCCGATTGAGGCCCACCCGGATGCTGGCGATATAGGCATCCTGCGGCGCGACCTTGGACGTCAGCTCGTTGAGGGCGGCCTCGGGGCTCACGCCTTCCAGGTCGAGGACGATGCGCTCGGGATTCTTCAGGGAAAACTGCTTGAAGGTGACCGCGTCGTCCAGTTCGATGGCGATGCGGCTGTATTCGGGAGAGGGCCACAGGCGTGCCGCCTTGACGCCGGCGGCCTGGGCGCCCGCGGAAATCAGCAGGACCAGGCCGAGGATCAGGCCGGCGACGTACTCAACCGTTCGACGCATACCCTGCCCGCCGCCGTCCGTCCTTCGACATGAACCGATCGTCCATCCCCCTCTCCACTAAACCCCAGGTCCACCACCACATCCACGGCAGGCAACAGTCCCCCGCCTTTCTCCGGCCATTCCACCAAGCAAATGCTGGCAGGATTGAAGTACTCGCGAAACCCCGCATCTTCCCATTCGCCCGGGTCTGCAAAACGATACAAATCAAAGTGATAGAGATTAAACCTCGGGAAGCTATAAAGTTCAACCAGAGTATAGGTCGGACTCTTGACTCGTCCAGCAAAGCCCAGTTCCCGCAACACTCCCCGCGTCAGGGTCGTCTTGCCCGCCCCCAGATCGCCGCGCAGCCAAATCGTCAGGCCCGGCGCCAGAACCCGGCCCAGGCGCGCGCCCAGCGCCAGGGTCGCGGCTTCGTCAGGCAAATCCAGGCGATACAAAAGGCTCACGCTATCATCCCGGCATGCCTTCGGAACGCCACCCCGCCGAACTGGAACGCCTGAAACCCCAAATCCGCGCCTGGGGGCGTGATCTGGGCTTGTCGGCGGTGGGCTTCGCGTCCCCCGATCTGGGAGACGAGGAACAAGGGCTCATGGATTGGCTGACGGCGGGCTATCACGGCGAGATGGATTATATGGCCCGCCATGGTGTCCGCCGTGCCCGTCCGGCGGAATTACAGCCGGGCACCTTGAGCGTCATCAGCGCCCGGCTGGACTACCTGCCCCTCGCCGCCGACGCCCGGACCAACCTGGAGGCCGGCGACCGGGCCTACATCTCCCGCTATGCCCTGGGCCGGGACTACCACAAGGTCATGCGATCCCGACTGCTGGCACTGGCGGAGAGAATCGCCCTAGCGGCGGGCCCCTTCGCCTTTCGTCCTTTTGCCGACAGCGCCCCCGTCATGGAAGTCGCCCTCGCTCGGGGCGCGGGTCTGGGCTGGAAAGGCAAACACACCCTCCTGCTCACCCGACAGGGCTCCTGGTTCTTCCTGGGGGAGTTGTATACCGACCTGCCTTTCCCCCCCGACTCGCCGGATACCAATCACTGCGGCACCTGCCAGGCCTGCATCGAGGTCTGCCCCACCCGGGCCATTCTGGCGCCCTATCTGCTGGACGCCCGCCGCTGCATCTCCTACCTGACCATCGAGCACGGGGGCTCGATCCCCCTGGAATTGCGCCCCCTGATGGGCAACCGCATCTATGGCTGCGACGACTGCCAGCTGGCCTGTCCCTGGAACCGCCTGGCCCGGCCCGCCGGCCTGGCTGACTTCCAACCCCGGCACGGCCTGGATACCGCCACCCTGCTGGAACTGTTCGCCTGGAACGAGGCGAAATTCCTGGTTTGCCTGGAGGGCTCGCCGATCCGCCGAATCGGCCATGAACGCTGGCTGCGCAACCTGGCCGTGGCCCTGGGCAACGCCCCGCCCTCCCCGGCCATCGTCCAGGCCCTTGAAAACCGGGCCGACCACCCCTCGGCCCTGGTGCGGGAGCATTTACAATGGGCGCTTTCCCGACAACACGGCCAAGCATGAGCGCCCATCTGGATCCCCGCAGCCCCATCGGCGTATTCGACTCCGGTGTCGGCGGCCTCACCGTGGTGCGCGCCCTCATGGAACGGCTGCCCTTTGAATCCATCCATTATTTCGGCGACACCGCCCGGGTACCCTACGGCGTCAAGTCGGTGCAAACCATTTCCCACTACACCACCCAGATCGCCGAATTCCTGCTGGAAAAGCGGGTCAAGCTGCTCATCATCGCCTGCAACACCATGGCCGCCGTGGCCGCCCAGCTGGTGCGGGACCTTTCCCCCACGCCGGTGCTGGACGTCATCGACGCCGGCGCCATGTCGGCCCTGGCCGCCAGCCGGAGCAAGCGCATCGGCGTCATCGGCACACCCACCACCATCAACAGCAACGCCTACGCCAGGGCCATCCACGGCATCGACCCGGAAGCCCGCCTCACATCCCAGGCCTGTGCCCTGTTCGTGCCCCTGGTGGAGGAAGGCTGGCTGGACCATCCGGTCACGCGCCTCACCGCCCAGGAATACCTGAAACCGGTACTGGCCGAGAACGTGGATAGCCTGGTTCTGGGCTGCACCCACTATCCCCTGCTGAAGCCCCTGTTGCGGGACGCGGTCGGCCCTGGCGTGGCCCTGGTGGATTCCGCCGAAGCCATGGCGGAGCAGACAGCCGCCCTGCTGGCCCTGCGGAATCTCAGCAATTCGGACCGGACCCCTCCCGATTACCACTACTGGGTCACCGACGTGCCCCTGCGCTTCCAGACCATCGGCGAACGCTTCCTGGGCCGGGGCTTGGCCAATGTCCATGTGGTGCAGTGGTAGCCCCAATACCATCAAGTTCGACTAGAAAGCGCCGATAAGCAGCTGGTACAAACATACGGCCGAGGGCGCCATGCAACCCAGCATCCTGCGCAATGTCCTGTTTTCATTCCTGGGAACGGGCGTATTGATGGCCTCCGTATTCCCCTTCTACGCCCACTTCTTCGTGGAATGGAAACCCGGCATGCTGGTCTGGTTCGTGGTGGGCTGCATCATCGCCGGCCTGGTGATGGGCGTGGTCAACTACTGGGTCATCAACCTGGTGCTCATCTCCAAACTGCGCCGAATCTCCCAGGTGGCCTCCGCCATCGCTGCCCGAGATTTGTCCTTCACTTGCGCCATTCGCAGTGAAGACACCATCGGCGAAATCATCCAGAGCTTCAACGACATGGCCTCCACCCTGCGGGAACTGCTCTCCCGCACCTCCCAGCTAAGCGGCCAGGTTCGCGGCGAATGTGGCGCCATTCATACCCAGTCGGACCTGATCCTTCAGCGGGTGGAGCGCATGAACGGGCATGCCGGTGAAATCGGCAGCGCCATGGGCCATCTGGACAGCGCCATTTCCGATATCTCGGGACGGACCCAGAATGCCTCCGAGCAAGCCCGGGAAGCCGGCAACGTGGCCCAGGAGGGCGTAGATGTGGCCCGGGAAAGCATGGTGGAAATGGAACGCGTCCACAGCACCGTCAACCAGGCCACCGCCTTCGTCGACAAGCTGGGCAAGAGTTCCCAGGAGGTGGGCGCCATCGTCGCCGTCATCAAGGAGATCGCCGATCAGACCAACCTGCTGGCCCTCAATGCTGCCATCGAGGCCGCCCGGGCTGGCGAGCAGGGCCGGGGCTTCGCGGTAGTGGCCGACGAGGTGCGCAAACTGGCGGAAAAGACCACCCAGGCCACGGGCGAAATCGGCCAGATGATCCAGAACATCCAGAGCGAGACCCGACAGGCCACCCAGGCCATCAGCCAAGGCATGGCCGAAGCCTCCACAGGTGTCGAACATGCCCGGGCCACCGGCGAAGCCCTGGCCCGCATCGCCGACAGCGTGGCCGGCGTGGCCGGACAGGTGGCCGAGATCGCCAGCGCCACCGCCACCCAGCGCCAATCCGTGGAACAGGTCCGCGCCAGCATCCAGGTAATCGAGGACATGAACAGCGAAACCCTGGTCAATGCCGACAAGGGTTTGAGCCTGGCCGCCTCCCTGGCCGCCAGCACCAATTCCCTGGACGAAACGGTGAAATCTTTCCGTTTTAATTGACATTTGTCATAGCAATATCAGCTATCACTAATATATTATTTCGACGTTCACCTCACCCGAAAAAGGAAGACCATGAAAGCCCTGAGCCTGATCACCCTCGCCGCCACCCTGGCCATTTCCGGCGCCGCCCTTGCTGCTGGCGACGATCTCGCCAAGAAGAACGGCTGCATCGCCTGCCATGACGCCACCGCCAAGAAGATAGGCCCCACCTGGAAGGACGTGGCCGCTAAGCACAAGGGTGAGAAGGACGCCGAGAAGATGCTGGTGGAGGCCATCACCAAGGGCAGCAAGGACAAGTACGGCAAGATCCCCATGCCGCCCCAGGCCAAGGCTGCCGCCGACGCGCCCGCCCTGGCCAAGTGGATTCTGGGCCAGTAATCCGATCCCGGAAACGAAAAACGCCAGGCTGGGCCTGGCGTTTTTTTGCCTTAGCTTTTCAAGGCTGGGCGGGTGTGCTCTGGTAGGTGTAGGCGTCGGAATGGAACGCCTCCCGGGGCAGGCCCCGGGCCAGGAAGTCACGGCGGGCCGCCTCCACCATGGCGGGTGCGCCACAGACATAAACATCCCAATCCGCCAGATTGGCCAGATCGGCCAACGCGGCTTCGTGCACGAGGCCCGATCGCCCCGTCCAGCCGGAACCGTCCGGCTCGGAGAGCACCGGCACAAAGCTGAAATTGCTGTCCGCCCGGGCCCAGGCTTCGGGTTGTCCGGCCAGATAGAGATCCCGGGACTGGCGGGCACCCCAGTAAAGCCGCATGGGCCGCTTCAGCTCGCCACCCGCCAGGGCCTTCTCGACCATGCTCTTCACCGGCGCATAGCCGGTGCCGCCGGCGATGAACAATGCGGGACGATTGGTGTCACGCAGGAAAAAGGTGCCCAGGGGGCCATGCACGCCGATCTCGTCGCCCACCTTCAGGGTATTGAACACCCGCTCGGTGAAATACCCGCCGGGCACATGGCGGATATGGAACTCCAGCTGGCCTGAACCGTCGGCGCTGTTCGCCATGGAAAAGCTCCTGCGCCGGCCGTCTTCCAGAAGGAAGTCGACATACTGGCCCGCCAGGAAGGAAAAGGCGGCCCCCTCGGGCAGGGACAGCCAAACGCCCATCACGTCGTGACAAAGGCGTTCCATGCGCGCCACACGGGCATTCACCGTGACCGGATCATGAATGGTTTCGGATTCGATCTCCCAGGCCTCGATGGTCAGGTCGCTGAGAGGCCGGGCGGCACAGAACAGCGCCAGGCCTTCTTCCTTGTCGAATTCCGTCAGCAGGCTTTCCTGGTATTCACCATAGTCGACGGTACCGGCCAGGATGCGGCCTTCGCAGGCGCCGCAAGCGCCATTCTGGCAAGCGTGGGGAAGTTTGATGCCGGCATCGTCCGCCGAGGCCAGAATGCTTTTTCCTTCTGCGGCGGTGAAAGTCCGGCCGCTGGGCTGAATGGTGACCTTGAATGACATGCTCATCCTATCGTGTCTGGAAATGTTCTTCGGGGCGCCGTGCCGGCGAATCCGCGCCGGGCGATATTACATGAGGCCGGGTCCGAGGTGAGCCAGGCCCGAGATGGTTCAGCCGCGTTCCAGCAGGATCATGAGGGTGGCGTTATCGGGAATCTCCACGGGCCGATCCAGGCCGATCGTGAGGGCCGAACCACCCTGACCGGTCGCCGAGAGTTGCTCCGTACCGTTGGCGCTGAAGACAAAAGCGCGTCCCCGCGCCCCACCCCAGCCATTGGCGGGAATGGCGAGGCTCTGGAAGCGGGCGGAGCCCAGGCGCAGGCCGCCGCGGGGCGACACGACCAGGACCCGCTTCCTGTCGCCGTCGACGCTGAAGAGGTAAGTTTCCATGCCTTCCTGGCCCTGCAGCGGGACGCGATTGAGGTTCGCCGGTCCGGTGAACTCCGCCAGCAGGCCCAGGGCCTCTGTCGCCCGGGTCCCCGTCCGGCCCATCTCCGCGCCCCAGAAGAAGCAATGGCCCCGATCCGCCGGCCAGCCATGGCGTTGCCACCAGTCCAGATAGCGGGCCGCGACCTTGACGGCCGTGGCGGCTCCGTAGCCCCCCTGGGCCCGGCGCACCCCCAGTTCCTCCGTGGCCCAGATGCGGCGCACGCCGCCCTTGCCCACCCATTTTGCGCTCAGGCTGTCGAGCACGTCGCTCCAGCCATCGTCCGGCGAGGAAACCAGATAGTGGATGGACAGGCTGTCCACGATTTCATAGACCTTGCGGCCGGCCAGGGACGGTGCGTAATCGCCCTTGATGGTGTAGTCGAGCAATTGCTCGTACCAGTTGATGGAACGGGGATGGCGAGCGTTGGCCAGGGAGCCCAGCATGACGTGGATGCGCAGGGGATCGCCATAGACCTCCCGGCTGGCCATGCGGACCGCCTCCACGCCGGGCGCGAGGAAATATTCGACATAGGGCTGGATGGACGCCGCCATGGCGCCTTCGAAACCGCCGCCCCCACCCATACCGGAGCCTTTCGCCAGGTTCTCCACGATACGCGGGCCGTTGATCTCGTTGCCGAACTGCCAGTAGACATGCTCGGCGGCCCCCGGAATGCGGGCCACCCGGCGCACCCGCTCCGCCAGCTCGCGCTTCCAGGTGGCGCCCAGGTCGGCGCGCACACCCTTGATGAAACCACCGACCATTTCCGGGTCCCGGCCCGAGCCCACGCCGCCCACGTTGAGGACCACATCGCCCCGGACCACCTGGGCGCGGATTTCCTCCGCGCTGCCGCTGTCCGGCGAAGTCAGACGCCGATCGTTGCGCGCCGAGGGAAACCAGTAGCCGAAGCGGCCGGGGCCTCCGGGGTCTCGGAGGGAGCCCGCCCAGGACGCGGCGTCGTAGTGGGCACCAAAATAGTCGGTCCAGGCGGCCTCCGCCCATCCAGTCGGAGCGCAGATCAGGGTGAAGGCCAGCAGCCGGATCAGGTGGCGCATGCCGCCTCCCTCGGCACCATCTTCACCTGGCTGGGATGGAACAGGTTGCCGCGCAGGAATGAGGAACCCGCCCCCAGCAGCACCATGGTGGGCAGCATCACCGAGGGCGAGCCCAGGGCGTGGCCGGTGAGGCCGCAGGTCAGGATGAACACGATGTTGCCCTGAAGGGCCACGTAATACGCCTTCAGATCTGTCAGGCCAGCGAAGGCGTCAATGGCCCGGCCGCATCGGCGAAAAAGGATGTACCAGATGGACATGTACATCACCAAACCCACCAGGCCGGATTCCGCGCCGATCTGGAAGTAGGAATTGTGCGCCGTGGAGGGCACCAGGGCCTTCACCCCGGTGGCCCCTATGGAGAGGAATGGCGACGCGTCGATGAAATGCACATGGGGGTCATTAAAGCGCCCCCAGCCCATCCCGAACATGGGGCTGGCCATAATGCGCTTGGCTGCGTATACCCAGAGCTGTATGCGAACCAGCGTGGTCACGTCGCCTTCCTCCAGACTGCTGGAGTCCTCGTCCTCCACGTTCCAGTCGCCGAACTGCCAGTTGGACGTGGCGGCCCGTTCGGCCTGGGTCACCATGCCGGTGATGAAGCTCCATTGCAGCAGGCCATACGTCCGCTCATAAGTCTTCTGGCTGATAACCGTCGGCAAGGTCACGAACAACAGCCCGCCCACCAGGGCCGCGCCGATGATGAGATGGGGTTTGGGGCTGCGAATGACCAGATACCAGCCCATGACCGCCATGATGCCCACCAGGGACTCCCGGGAGCCGCTGGAAAAGGTGGGCCCGATGAGGGCCAGGCCCAGCAGGGCGATCATCCAGTTCTTTTTCTCGTAGCCATAGAGCGTGGTGAACGTCGCCAGACAGCCGAAGAACGTGCCGGCACCGGTGTGGGAACTGAGGAAGGCGTGGAACTCGTCGGGGTGACCGGCGCCGGCCAGCCAGGAAACGCCCATGGTGGCCCAGGCCATGTAGAGCACGATGCCGATCAGTCCCATCCAGAGCATGGTATTGATGGTGTGCTTCAACTCCCAATGGGTCAGTCTGACCATGGAATAGAGAAGCAGGGGCATGGAACCGATCACGATGCGGCCATCGCCATTCCAGAGCTTGATGTTGAGTAGATCCAGAGGGGTGATGCCGCCCGTGAGCAGGCCGCTGATGATCCAGTAGAAGAAGTTGGCGAGCAGCAGCATGCCCAACTTGTCCATCTTGCCCAAGCCGAAAAGCCGGACGTAGATGATGCCCACCGCGAAAAGCAGGCCCACCAGGAGGGGCACCTGGATTTCAATAAAAAAGGTGCCCCAGAGCAGGAAGAAGGTCGTGAAGCTGATCAGGGTCCATCGCCAGGCGAAAGGATTGAGGTTGAGGCCCATGAAATGCATGGCTCAGTTCTCCTCTCGCGCAGCGAGCCTGGCTTCCCGCCGTTGCCGCGCGGCCTCGCGGAACTCGACGAGATAGCCGCGCAATGCCAGTGGGTTGGCCAGCATGTAGGATTTCACGCCCAAAGCCCGGCGGCTGTGGGCCACCATGGCAAAGTTCTGGACGGCGATGCCCAGACCGAAGGCGGCGGCCACCCCCACGTAGCCGAAGAACTGCACGGCGGCCACCGCGCCCAGAATGGTGAGGAGCGAAGTGACCAAGGTGAGGTTCATGACCGCTTTCTGGTGCCCGGTCATCATCAAGACCTGGATGCAGACCCCGGACCAGACGTTCACCAGCTGGCCAAGACCCAGAAACACCAAGACCGGCCAGCCCGCCCGATAGAGGGGGTCGCCATAAAGCAATTCCAGAAGCGGGCCACCAAACAGCACAAAGAACAGGATCACCGCGATGGCGGGCAAGCCCCCCACGGTGGCCACTGCCCGAAGCACCCGTTCCATGCGCTCCTTCTGCCCCTGGGCGTTCAGCTCGGCGATCATGGGCGCCAGGATGGCGCTGGCCATGACCAGGGGAATGGTCACCACATTGATGATCCTGGCCGCGCCACCATAGATGGCCACGTCATGGTCGGGCACGAACATGCCCAGAATCCAGAGGTCGGCCCGCAAGAGGATGATGTTGGTCAGACTGGCCATGAACAGGGGCCAGGAAAGATGGTGTATTTCCGAGTAGCTGACCGTACCTTCGCCACGCAAGGTGCGAAGCTTCTTCATCAGCACCAGGCCGGCCAGCAACACGCCAATCCCAAAAGTCAGCGCCTGCAGGGCCAGCACGATCTCAAGATCGGCGTGACCCTTGACCAGCCAGAGAATGCCCAGGAACACCACCATGAGCATTCCGGTCACGATCCCCCCGAAGATCGCGGCCAGACGCAAGTCGTGCAGGCCCCGGAAGGTTTCGTCGAGGAAGCGCTGAAGGGTCTGGAAGACAATCCATAGCGCGATCCAGAAAGACAAGGCCGCCATGGCGGGAGAGTCGAAGACCGCCTTCGCCAGCCATTGGCCCAAGCCGACAGCCATGAGCAAGCCCACCACCACCGCGCTGGCCCCGCCCATCGTCAGCACCTTGACGATGGCCTGGCGAGCGCGGCCAGGCTGGTTCAAGGCCAGGGCCTCGGCGATGAGCCGGACGACGGATTGGGTCAGCCCGAGTTGGGAAACCACGGTGACAACGGCCGCCAGGTTGGAAGCGATAAAGAAGATACCCATCTCCGCCGGCGGCAAGAGCCGGGCCATGATGGCCAGGCTGGCGAGCTGGGTGAGCAGCACCACCAGCCGATTGGCGAGCGTCCAGGCGCCGCCGGACACCAGCCGCCTTTTCAGGGAGCCCCGGGGTGCGTGGGAATGGCCGGTTTCTGGGTTCGAGGTCATGCCAGCCGCGGTGCGTCGGAACGCACCGCGTCGCATCAGGTTTGGGATTTAGCCTCGGGCTCGGCCTTGCCGCGCCGCCGCCGCTTGGCCGGTTTGGATCGCGCCGGCTGCTTGCTCAGGGTGTGCAACAACAGCACCAAGGCCAGGGCCATGACAATACCCAGGAACATGCTGACGACGACCAGGATGAGCTGGAGATAGGGGATGGACTGGTCATCCTCCACCACCGCGCTGTCCACCACCACCATGGCGTAGTCGGGGTGGACCCGGGCCGAGGCGATCTTGGCCATCTGGGTTTCCATGAGTCCGTAGATGGCTTGCTGCAATTGCAGGATGCTGGTGCTCTTCAACTGGTTGTTGAGTTCCGCCAGGATGGATTCGGATTCCTTGATGGCCTTTTGCTGAAGTTCCTGGTTCAGCATTTTCACCAGATTGGTCGCCCACTCCGCGGCCAGTTTGTTGTCGGTCCAGGTGATCGTGACGGTAGTCAGGTTGGTTTCATCGTCGGTGCTGACGTCCAGGACGCTGTAGAACTTGGTGAAGCCATCCCAGAGGGAGATGGTGTCGCCGTAGATCCAGCGGTGCACCGTGCTCATCTGCCATTCCTTCTTGTCCTTGTTCCAGTCCTTCTCGAACAGAATGGGCAGCAGGTTGTACTTGTTGATGAAACGGTAGATGAAATCCCGCCCCTGGATGTACCCCAGGATTTCATCGTTGGTGTAAGGCATGTTGAGATCCACGGACGGCGGCGCCGTGGTGGTGGTGGTGGACGTCGTGGTGGTCTTGCTCTGGGGCACCACCGAAACCGTCACCTCGCCTTTCCACTTCATGGGCAGTATCCAGGCGACGAAGCCACCGAACAGGGTGAAGCCCAGGACCACCAGGAAGATGATCAGTTTGCGGGAGGTGATGGCATACCACAGGTCCAGGAGGTGCATCTCCTCCTCGGGCGCACCCAGCTGCAGGTAATAGCCGTTAGGCAGGCGGGGAGCCTCCGGTGTGGCCGGAGGAGTCTGTGCTTGGGGCAGCGTGTCGGTCATTGGAAATGCCTTCCAGATTCGGGGGGTGGCGCTTGGGAGGGTCGCGTGCCTTAGCGGGTGGTGCCCTGGGCGGCGTTGTAGACGCTGGCGACGCCCAACAGGAAGCTGCCGAAGTTGCCGAACACCGTGGAGACATCCTTCCAGATGCGCAGCTTGCTCAGTTTCTCGGCATCCAGCAGGGCGACGATGGTGTCGCCAGGATTGACCTTGATCTCCTTCGAGGCATCCGGGTCACCCAGCCAGGAAGAGTAGAAATGGCTTTCCGGCGTGCTGGCGGTGGTGCCATCGGCCCGCACCACGTAGACCAGATCCCGGCGGGTCTTCTCGGTCAGGCCGCCGCTCATGCCCAGGTAATCGTCGACGGTCTTGTCGCGGGCAAACATGTGGGTGCTGGTGCGGCGCACCTCGCCCACCACGGAGATCTCGTCCTTCACCTGGGGAATGTAGAGCTTGTCGCCACCCATCAGGGTCACGTCATAGTCGGCGGAGGACTTGGCCAGGATGGTGGGCAGGTCGATGGTCATGCGGCCGGGAGACTTGGCGTTGCGCAGCAGGGAAACCAGAGACGTGGCCACGTCGGAGGTTTCCTGGGGCCGCTGGACCTCGTCCACCCGCTCGATGATGGTGGCCTTGAGTTCCGCCTCGATGCGATCGGCCAGTTCCTTGAACTGGGACTCTTCTTTCTGGGCGATGTCGATGCGGGTGAACACCGCGCCCCTGCTGAAGGCCACCTCGGTCAGGCCGCCGGCCCGCTGGATGACGCTGGACAGTTTCTCGCCCCGCTTGATGGGATAGACGCCGGGGTTGCGCACCTCGCCGGTGAGTTCCACGGTGAGCTGATCCGTCCATTCGGGAATCTTCTTGACGATGAGGTAGTCCCGGGGCTTGAGGGCTAGGTTCGCCTCCTTCTCGCCGGTCAGGGCACGGCCCAGGTCCACGGCCATATGGACGATCTTCAGGCCGGAACCCGACGCCACCTCGTAGCGGGTCAGTTCGGCGACGCTGGTGTCGGCCTCCTCCTTGAGCCCCCCCGCGGCGCGCAGCAGATCGGCGATACGCATGCCGCTCTCCAGGGGATAGGCGCCGGTCTCGTAAACGGAACCGCCCACGTTCACCACCAAGGCGGGCAGGGTGCCCGAGGATTGCCGCTCCAGTTCGGTGATGATGCCCGCCAGCTTGTTCTGGCGATCCCCCACCACCTCGTGGCCGAATACGGTGATTTCGTCCTCGGGCAGGAGTTCGATGTTGGCGCTGGACGCGCGGGACGCCAGGGCATCGCCCAGGCGCACGGAGAACACGGTGGATTCCCGGGCGCCTTCCAGGTGCCGCCGGATCACCACGTAGTCCAGGTCGGGCTTGGCCAGCAAGGCGTTCTTGCTGGGGATCATGTCGGTCAGCTTCATGCCGGGCCGCCAGGAACGGGTGCCCGGGCGCTTCACGTAGCCGCTCAGCTTGACCACCTGCTCCTTCTTGTCCAGCAGGGCCGGAACGGTCAGGACATCGCCATCGCGGACCGGGGTCTGGATGCCGCCGGGGCTGGTGAGGTCGATATCCTCAAAAATGCGGTACTGCTTGTCGCTGACCCGGTCGATCTGGCCGCCCTTGGGATAGGCGGAGGGCAAGAGACCGCCGGCCAGGCCGACCACCTCGCCCAGGGTCTTTTCCTTGCGCAGCTCGTACACGGCGGGACGGCGCACCTCGCCAGCCACGGACACGGTGCGACCGATGGGCGGGATGAAGATGACGTCGCCGGACTTGAGGCGAATGTCCTTGGAAGTATCGCCGGCCAGCAGCAGGTCGTAGAGATCCAGGCGGGTGATGACCTTGCCCTGGCGCTTCACCTGGATGTCCCGCAGGGAGCCGGTCCCGGTCACGCCACCGCTCACGAACAGGGCATTGGTCAACGTGGACAGGGCGCTGATGGTGTAGGAGCCGGGTTTGGTGGCGTCACCCATGACGAACACCTGGATGGTGCGCAGGGGACCCATGGTGATATGGGTTTTCACGCCAATCATGATCTTGCCGATGCGCTGGGCAAGGTTCTGCTTCATCTGGGAATAGGTGAGGCCGGCCACGGGCACGGGGCCGACGTCGGGGATGTCGATGACGCCTTCCCGTGTCACCAGGAGGGTGTAGGTTTCGTTGACGGTGCCATAAAGCTGGACGATCACCGTGTCGTTGGCGGCCAGGGTGTAGTCCTCGGGCACGGGAATATCCTCGGCCGGGGCAAAGGTGCTGGGGGGCAGCTCGAACAGGCTGTAGCCAAAGGATTTCAGGGCGCCCACGCCGGTCTGGGAGACAGGCAGCAGGCGCAGGTCCACCGAGTAGTTCTCAAGGGAGGGTTCGGCGCGGATGCGCAGGCTCGCCTCGTCCTCGGAGAGGCCGGCCAGGGTGAAACGGCCGATGTAAGGCAGGTCGAGGGCACCATCCTTGTCCAGCACGAAGATGCGGTTGGTGGGCAGAGGCAGCGGCGGCGCGACGGCGACGGTACTGGTCTGGGCCACGGTCGTGGTGGTGGAGGGCGGCGGCGTCAACTTCAAATAGACGGTATCTCCCGCCTTGAAGGTGCGAACCGTGCTGGCCGACCCGCTGGTGCTGGTGGTGGTGCCCGTCGTTGCGGTTGTCGTGGTGGGGGTGGTGACGGGCGTGGTTGTGGTGGTCGAAGGAGCCGTGGTGCTGGAGCTGACCGGGACCGCGGTGGTCGAGGTGCCGGAAACCGGGGTCGAAGTGGTACCCGACTTGCTGGCAGTCGAAGTCGTGGTCGTGGGTAGCGTCGGCGTGGGGATGGTGGTGCTGGTGGCGGCAGTAGAACTGGCGCTGGAACTGCTGCTGGACGGCATCACGGGGCCGCTGCTGGAGGCCGCCAGCAAGGGTTGCAGGCCCGCTCCGCCCAAGGCCAGGAACAGGGTGAGCGCCATGCCCGACAGGCTCCGGGCGCGGCGGAAGTCGAAACCACGCCGGACCATGCTCATAGCTTCCTTACCGGGGGCCGATTCACCACATTTCATTGCCATTCCTCTCAACTATTGTCTGCCCTGGCGCCGGCCGGCGCCCGCAAAATCCGGGCAATCATACTTCAACGAATGTTAAAACCTGTTAAGGCCTTCAATTTTCGGCCGTCGAAATTCGGCCCTTATCGGCCACCTGAAGCCGGGTCTTTAGGGCCATGAGGGATTTTCCGGGCGGCGAGCTTGGATAGAATGGGCGCCCCACCCTGAGAACGCCCTCGACATGTCGGAAAAATCCGTGCTGTTCTACAACGACTCCGAGGTGTTTGGCGGTCACGAGATCATGACTGTCCGCATCATCCGCAGCCTTCACGAGCGGGGCTACCGGGTGCATTGCCTCTATCACGTGGCGGCTTTCCAGGAACATCTTCCCGAAGGCGTGACGGCGACTCGCCTGCCCTTTCACACCAAGACGCGCAGCTTCACCATGCCGACGGGGGGCTGGCAGGTGAGCCACGTGCGTCAACTCATGGAAGCGGCCAGGCCCGACCTGGTGGTCGTGGCCCAGGGCTACGCGGAATCCGGCGTGCGCGGTCTGCTTGCATCCCGACGAGCGGGCTTGCCGACGGTGTCCTACATCCCCTTCGGCAACAACAACACCGAGTTGAACAACCGCTTCGCCCTGCCCCGGGACTGGGTCTGCAAGGCCATTTACCGCCTGCCCGACGCGTACATCACCATCAGCCCCCACCAGGCCCGGCTCCTTGCCCGATTCACCCGTGGGGACCAGCCCATCCACGTTATCGTCAATCCGGCGGATTTCGACTTCGCGCCGCCGGCGAAGGCGGTGTCCTTTCCCGCCGACGGCCCCCTGGAGATCGCCGTGGTGGGGCGCATCGTCTTCAAGCAGAAGAATCAGGGCGTGCTGGTGCCCTTGCTGCGTGCCCTGGAGGGCCAGCGGCCCTGCCGCATCCACGTGATCGGCGACGGCCCCGATCGCCCCCGCCTGGAAGGTGAAATCCGCGCCGCGGGCCTGGAAAACCGTATTCTGGTGCATGGCTGGATGACCAAGCCCGAACTGGTTCCCTTCCTGAGCGAGCGCATCGATTTGCTGTTGATTCCGTCGATCTACGAAGGGCTGCCGCTGATCCTGCTGGAAACCCTGCATCTCAACAAACCCTTCCTGATCTCCGACATGGGCCTGCTGGAGGACTACGACGTGCCGGCCGCCTGGCGCTTCGATCCCCGCGACCCCGCCCAGATCGCCCGCCGCCTCCTGGACCTGGGGCATTGCTTCGACGCCGAGGCCCATCGGCGGCTGCGGGATCAGGTCATGGCCATCCATGGCGTGGAGCGTTTTCATGCCGACGTGGCCAGCGTGTTCGCCCAACTGGACAGCGCTTTCCGGAACAGGCATCAGCGCTCGTAACCCCACAACCGGACCAAGTCCCGGTCAAGCAGTTTGGACAGGCTTTCCACCTCGCCGGCAAACTCGGCCTTGAACTTGAGCCTGTCCTCGTCGGACAACACGGGCAGGCCCTTGGTGCGGAAGAACAGTTGCCGATAGAGATTCCGGCCGGCCTTGTAGAGGCCCGCGGGAATGCGCGGCCGGATCGCCCGCTTGATGGGAAACAGCCACTGGTCCGAGGCCTGCTTGAGTGCCCGGAAACGCACGCCGACCTTCTTGTTCACGGTGCGGAACTGGGGACGCCAAGTGGAATCCAGCCCCAGGAAAGCCGCCACCTGGTCATAGACCTTCTCGTTGTCGGCCTTGAAGTCGTCGTGGATGAGGATGAGCAACTGCTCCCTGGGAAAGGTCTCCAGGTAGCGCTGAATCTGCTCCGTGTAGGCCGCTCGGGCCCGATAGAAGAGAAAGCTGGCATCGAAGCAGTTGCCCGGAATATGCCGGCCCTGACGCCGGTCCGCCTCCAGGGCCATGGCCTTGAGGAAGTCGGGTTCGGTCTCGAACGTGCAACTGTTCCGCTGCAACTGCATGTGATACGTGAACAGAAAATCCACCGGTTCCCTCAGCATCATGATGATCTTGGCGTCGGGATTGAAGTCCCGTATGGCCCGGGCAGCCACCTTCGAATAGAGATAGCCGGTGGAGGCCTCCATGACCACCTTCTCGCCACCGCAATGGGCGAATAGGGCCAGATAGTTGGCTTCGTTGCGCGCCTGGCGAGCCAGGTGGAAGTACTGGGAATTCAGGTCGCTGTTGAAGTACTGGGGTTCCTTGGTGGCGCCGACGCAGACGTCGGGATGATCCTTCAGGAAGGCGAACAGGGCGCTGGTCCCGGATTTCGGCTGGCCGATGATGAAGGTATTGGGGCGGGCGGGCATGTCAGTTCCGTAGGGCCGTTCCGAAGGAACCGACCTCCCCCTTGGGGGGAAACGCGCAAAGTGGGTAAGGGGGCTGTTTCATTTCATTGCTTCCAGTGGTCCAGATTGACGCCCAGGAGCTTTTCCGTGGCCTCGATATCCGGGATGTAGCGTTCCAAGAGGCGCTTGCCCACTTCCGGGTCCATCTTCGGCGCCTCACCCTTCTTCAGGGGCCGGTACAGCAGCCTGGCGGCAAGTCCATGCTTCACCACCCCCACCAGGTTCACCAGGCCCAGTTTGCGGGCCATCAGGGCGCCATGCTTGGCCAGCCTGGCCAGATAGACGTTGCGGGCGGCCCGGGCCTCGCGCACCTTCTTGTCGTAATCGAAGGCCTCGTTGAAGGACAGGCCCAGGAAATCGTAGACCTGGCTGGCGTAATGGCGCGGGTCCTTCTTGAGATCGTCGAAGAACAGGACCTTGAACCGTTCGGCCCCGAAGCGCTCCAGGTAGCCCTCCACGGATTTGGCGTAGTAGCTGCTGCGTGTGAGGCCCGGCCGGTTGTCGATGGTCTCGGCGAAGGAAGAGGTGACCAGACCGCTGGAAACGAGATAGAGGTAATGGGAATAGCAGCGCTCCACCGGCTGGCGAAGGCTGGCCATGAGCTTCACCCCGGGCAGGTCCTTGCGGATGCGGTCGGCGGCCTCCATGGAAAACAGGTAGCTGTGGGACAACTCCCCCATGGCCGGCACACCGGGCCGGGCATCCCGGAAGAAATCCAGATACCAGTCCAAGCCCTTGTCGTAGTGCTCGTCGAAGTAATAGACGTCCTTGCAGGCGGGCACGAAGCAGTCCGGATGGTTGCGCAGCACCTCGAACAGCCAGGACGAGCCGGACTTGTCCGGTCCCAGGTAGAGGAAATTGGGCAGCCGCCGGCTCATGGCTTGTCCGCAAGCCATGAGGACAGGTCGCGGCCGATGAGGTCCTGAAGGCGCAGCACGTCATCTCGATAAAGGGCCACCAGGTTGGCGCGGACCTCCGGGTCCAGGGGCGGCTTGTCCAGGTTGCTGTGCTTGAGCCGGGTGTAGAACTTCATGGCGGCGGCGGGCATCAGGGGACGCAGCAGGCGCTTGAACACGCTGGGCCGGGTCAGGACGGCATTGAGCAGCTTGCGCTTGGGCACCCCGCCCTCGTTGTAGGTGACCGAGGTGTCTGGCGCGAAACCATCGTCCACGTCCAGGAAGCCGAATACATCCTTCAGCAGGCCGGGCGCGTCTTTCTTCATGTCCTCGTTGAGATAGACCCGGATGCGGGATTTGTCGAAGCGCGCGTAGTAGCGCTGGAGTTGCTGGTGGTAGAAGCCCATGCCGGCGTAATGCCAGATGTGCTCCCAGTGCTCGCGGATGCGCCGGGGCTCCTCGGCCAGGGCCTGGCCGAAGTCGCGCAGGGGCTCGCGCCGGTCGCGGATCATGTATAGAAAGCTGGAATAGGCCCGCTCCACCGGATTGCGCAGCACGGCGATGAGCCGGGCATCGGGGATGACGGCATGGATGTTCGCCGCCGCCACTTCCGAGTACAGATAGTTGGCCGAAGCCTCGCCGATGGCCTTGCGCCCCTGGGCGCCGGCAAACAGGGCCTGGTAGGCCGCCAGGTCGGATACCGCCTTGCGGTTGATCTCCTTATCGTCGCCCGGTCCCCGGAAGTCCGGCTTGCGGCCGTCCATGGCGAAATACATGGGCTCCTTCACCGGGCTGAAATAGATGTCCGGATGCTGGCGCATGTATTCGAAGAGGGACGAGGTGCCCGTGCGGGCGGCCCCGATGATCAGAAAATTGGGCAGAGGTCCGGCGCTTGCGTTCATGCCTGGCTCGCTTTCGAGGTATCGGCGGGGAGTTTCGGCAAGCCCGCGTAGATGTTGAGTTCGCTCTTGAAAATGGCGCCCGGGTCGGCTTTCCAGCGCGCCTCCAGGAAGGCGCAATACTGGGCGTTGATGTGGGCCACCTGATCCTCCCGGGCAGCCTCGCCGGCCAGGGGGGCAAGGGGCGGCAAAATATCCAGGCGGATGCGGCCGTTGCGATCCAGGCTGCCGAAGACCGGCAGGATGGCGGCGCCGGTGGCGATGCCCAGTTCGGCCACGCTACCCGGGAAGTGGCGCTCACGGCCGAGGAAGGGCAGCGGCTTGCCGCTGAGGCCGCGCAGGCCGTCGCCGGCGATGTGCAGAATGCCGCCATCGGCGAGGACATTCCGGGCCCGGACGATCTGCTTCAGCATGAAGCCCTGCTCCCGGGGCCCCAGGTTGATGCTGATCAGCCGGCCTTGTCCCTGGATACCGAAATAGGAGAAAACGTCCTGGCGATCCAGGGAATGGATGTCGTGACCACGCCGCATGAGGGCCAGGAGTATCGTCTTGCCGCTGCCGTAATGGCTGTTGCAGAGAATCACGGGCCGACCGGCTTGGCGCAAGGCCTGGAAAATCTCATAACCACGCAACTCGACCCAGCGGTCGAAGTCGGCCTGCTTGCACCGGGACAGCGCCGAGAGACGCCAGGCGGCCAGGTAATTGCAGGTCAGATAGCGGGCGAAGGTTGCCTTGAGGGGTTCCTTCAATCCCTGCTCCGCCATGAAGGCCCGTAAACGGGCCTTGTGGCCGCGGAAAACGGCCTGAACCAGGCCGGAACCCGTGAACAGCGACAAGAGGCGGGCGCCCGGTCCATAGGGCACCAGGGCCAGGATCTCCTTCAGGTAACGGAACCGCTCCAGCCGGTCCCCGGCGATGGATGGGGGTTTTTTGCTCGCGGCGGCGTCCGCCTGGGCTTTGCTCATGATCGAAGTCGCTTCATGTCATTGTTGGCCAGCCCGACCGCTCCGGGTCCCCGCCCGGGTCTGGCGCTACCCGCCGGGCGGCCCCAGTCGGCGCACCAGGTCGGCCACCGCGCGGGCATCCCGGAAGTTCCCGGGTTCCATCTCATCCTCGTCAATCCTGATGCCAAAACGTTGTTCCAGAAAGGTCACCAATTGCAGGAACGCCAGGGAATCCAGTAGACCCGCCCCCTGCAAAGGGGTATCCGGCGTCAGGCTCAAGCTCGGGACCTTGGTGCGGTTCACCCGCACCCACTCCAGTACCACGTTCTCGGGAATTTCGTTCATGGCTCGCTCGTTCTCCTGGCTACACAAGGAGCGGCCCGACCGTATCCCGGCCCGCCGCGCCGCGAATCGGACGCGATGGAGCCTGGATGGTTCCCTTCAGTTGCGCTGGCGGTCCGCCACCGACGGATCAGGCGCCCCGCAACCGGTCCACGAGGGCGGCGACGGACTGGGCGCTCTCGAAGTTGTCCGGGGACATGTCGTCCTCGTCCACCTTGATGGAGAACTGCTGTTCCAGGAAGGTCACCAGATGCAGGAAGGACAGGGAGTCCAGCACGTTGTTGGCCAGGAAGGAAGTCTCTTCCTTGAGAACCAGATTGGGCTTGTCCTTCAGGCAGTTGGCTTTGACCCAATCGAGGACGACGGCGGAGGTATTGCTCATGGTTTGCCTTTCAAAATGAAAAGAAAAAAATCACATGCCCAATGCGCGGGCGATGATGTTGCGCTGAATTTCCGAAGTGCCGGAGTAGAGCTTGCCGCCGACGGCGTCGCGCAATTCCCTCTCCAGTTCGTATTCCGTGGTGTAGCCATAGCCGCCGTGAATCTGGATGGCGTCCAGGCAGGATTGCACCCAGGCCTCGCTCAGATAGAGCTTGGCGATGGCGGCGTCCATGGTGCCGTCCACGTTGTTCTGCTTGGCCCAGGCCACCTTGTAGAGCAGCCAGCGGGAGGTCTCCAGGCGCACCTTCATGTCGACGATCTTGTTGGACACGGACTGGTACTGGGAGATGGGCTTCTTGAACTGCTGCCGCTCATTGGCGTACTTGACGCAGGTTTCCAGCTGGCGCTGCATGGCCCCCAGGTTGCTGCCCAGAATGCAGGCCCGCTCCCATTCCATGGAATCGTTGAAGATTTTTGCGCCCTGGCGCTCCTTGCCCAGACGGGCCGTGGCGGGCACCACGCAGTCTTCCAGGATGACCTCGCCCATGGGGGAGGTCTTCAGGCCCATCTTGCCGATTTCCTTGCTGACCTTGAGGCCGGGGGTGTCGCGATCCACGACGAAGGCGGTGACGCCCATGAAGCCGCCCATCTTGTCGGTATTGGCGAAGATGATGAACACGTCGCCCACCGGGGCGTTGCTGCACCAGGTCTTGACCCCGTTGAGCACGTAATTGTCGCCGTCCTTCACCGCCGTGGAGCGCAGGCTGAAGGCGTCGGATCCGGAATCGGGCTCGGACATGCCATGGGCGCCGATGATCTCGCCGCTGCACAGGCCGGGCAGGTAGCGCTGCTTCTGCTCGTCATTGCCGAAGCGCCAGATGGGCATCATCACGCTCCACATCTGGGCATTGATGCTGAACAACAGACCCGCGTCCTTGCAGCCGTAGCCCAGGGCCTCCATCATGGCCGTGGTGGTGACGATGTCGCCGTCGCTGCCGCCATACTCCGCCGGGAAGGGGAAGCCGGTGATGCCGAAGTCGCAACATTTCTTCCAGGCTTCCCGGGAAAACTGCCCCGCCTTGTCCCGGCCGATCATGTCGTCGTTGAGCTCGTTCTGGGCGAAGGCGATGAGTTCCTTGCGCATCGCCTTCTGGTCTTCGTTCAGGTCAAAATCCATGTTATGGCTTTTCCATGACAATTGAGGAGAAGTGACCGGGGTCACATGCCTTCGTACTGGGGACCCCCGCCGCCTTCCGGCGGCGTCCAGGCGATGTTCTGGTATGGGTCCATGATATCGCACGTCTTGCAGTGCAGACAGTTGGCGGCGTTGATGCGCAGGCGCCCTGGCCCGCCGTCCGCGGCCTCCCACTCGTAGACGCCCGCCGGGCAGAAATGCTGGCAGGGACTGCCGAACTCGCCATGACATTGCTGGCACTGGTCGGCATTCACCACCTTCAGATGCACAGGCTGATCTTCCCGGTGGCCGGTTCCCGAGTGATAGACGCTGGTCAGGCGGTCCTGGGTCAGTTTGCCGTCCGGACCGAAGGCGGCGGGTGCGGCGGTTCCGGGCCGCAGGTAGGCATGGGCCGGCCGGTTGCCCTGGCGGCCCCGGAAGCCTTGAACCAGGGAGGCGGCCAGGCCACGGGCCGTGCCATGCTGGAAAGCCTGGTGGTAATTGCGGCCGCGCCATAGCTCGGTCTTCATCCAGCTGGCCTCGAAGCTTTGGCGATAGCCGGCCAGGGCCTGGTCGGTGCCCGCCTCATCAGCGGCGCACAGGGCGGCATAGGCCGCTTCGGCGGCCAGCATGCCGCTCTTGATGGCCATGTGCACGCCCTTCAGGCGCATGGCGTCCAGGAAACCCGCCGCGTCGCCCACCAGCAAGGCACCCGGGGCGGAGAGCCGGGGCAGGGCCCAATAGCCACCCTTGGCCAGGGTCTTGGCGCCATAACGCAGCAAGCTGCCGCCCTCCAGCAAGCCAGCCAACAAGGGGTGCCGCTTGTAGCGTTGCAGGGCGGTGTGGGGCTGAAAGGCAGGATCGGCGTAATGCAAGCCCACCACCAAGCCCAGGGACAGCCGGGTCTCGGACAGGGCGTACATCCAGCCCCCTCCCTGCAGGGTCCCGGACAAAGGATGACCGAAACTGTGCCAGACGGTGCCGGCCTTCACCCGGCCGGCAGGAATCTCCCAGACTTCCTTGAGACCCAGGGCATAGGCCTGGGGATTGCTGTCCGAATCCAGGTGAAAGTGCTTGATCAACTGGCCGCTCAGGGAGCCCCGGGCGCCCTCCGCGCAGACCGTGACCTTGGCGCGCAATTCGTAGCCGGGTTCGAAGTTGGCCTGGGGTTCACCCGTCTTGTCCAGACCCTTGTCATCGGTAATGACGCCACACACACGGCCATCCTCGACCAGCAGGTCGACCGCGGCGGTGCCCGGGAACACGTTGACCCCGGCGGCCTCGGCCCGTCCCCCCAGCCATTGCACCAGCCGCCCCAGGGAAATGATGTGGTTGCCCTCGTTGCGCAGGGCGGCGGGCATGAAAGGCAGGCGATGGCTGCTTGTGGCGCCGAGGTAATAGAGGTGGTCTTCCGTGACCGGGCTTTCCAGGGGAGCACCTTCGGCGATGTAGTCCGGCTCCAGTTCAGCCAGGGCCCGGGGGTCCATGACCGCGCCCGAGAGGCTGTGCATGCCCAGTTCGGCGGCCTTCTCCAGGACGAAGATGCCTTCCGGATCGATGCCCGGCGTCTTGCCCTGGGCGTTGTGCTCGGCCACCAGGCGGGCCAGACGCAGGGCGCAGGCCAGCCCCGCCGGCCCCCCGCCGACGATCACCGCTTCCGCGTCCAGGCGTTCCCTTTCCATGGACCTCAGGCCGCCTCCAGGGCGGCGATCAGGGCGGGCACCACCTGGAACAGGTCGCCGACGATGCCGTAGTCCGCCACCTTGAAGATGGGGGCGCTGGCATCCTTGTTGATGGCCACGATGGTTTCCGAGGTCTTCATGCCCACCAGATGCTGCACGGCTCCGGAAATGCCCAGGGCAATGTACAGGGCGGGCGCCACGGTCTGGCCGGAACTGCCCACCTGGCGCTCGATGGGCAGCCAGCCCTCGTCGCACACTGCCCGGCTGGCCGCCAGTTCGGCGCCCAGCAGGTCGGCCAGCTTCTTCGCCAGGGCGATGTTCTCCTGGGTCTTGATGCCCCGGCCCACGGCCACGATGATCCGGGCCTGGCTCAGATCCACGCTGCGCTCCCCTTCCCGGAGGGGTGCCTGGGCGGCCACCCTCGGGGCCGCCGGCATGGCCAGGGAAGTCCGGCTGACGGGCGCCGGGGTACTGCCTCGGCGCAGGTCTTCGAGGCGAGCGACGCCCGCCTGGAGGGACACCAGCCTGGGGCCCTCTCCCGCCACCTTCACCTTGGCCTGGGCCCGGCCCAGGAACATTTGGCGCAGGAAGGCGACGGCATCCCCCTCGCCTTCCTGGCCGATGCAGTCGCTCACTAGCGTCAGGTCCAAACGGGCCGCCAGGCGGGGCGCGAAATCCCGGGCACCGTAGCTATGGGCCAGGAAAACCTGATCGGGCGCGAGGCGCCGCACGGCTTCGGCCAGGACGGCCACGTAGCCGTCGCCGTCGTAGCCTCCCGCCCCGGCGCCTTCCGGATAGGAATAGTCGGCCAGGAGCACCTCGTCCACGGCCAACGCCGCCAGGGCATCGGCCTGGGTCTGGTTGGCGGCTCCGGGCAGGATCACCTTCACGGGGCCGCCCAGTCCCTGGGCGTAAGCGATGGCTTCCAGGCTGGCGCGGCTGATGCCTTCCGCCACGCTTTCGACGATCACCAGAATGCCGCCGCTCATGGCCGGGCCCTCAGGTTCAGGGCCGCCACCAACTGGGTTGCCACAGCTTCGGGCGAACCTTCCAGCATGCGGGTCTGCTTGGCCTTGTGGGGGTAGTAGAGTTCATCGATGGATTGACGGGTCAGACCGGCCGGATATTCCGTCACCGGCTGTTTGACGATGGGTTTCTTCTTGGCGGCCAGCATGCCTTTCATACCGGCATAACGGGGTTTGTTGATGCCGGACTGGATGGTCACCAGACAGGGCGTGGCCAATTCCAGCCACTGATACCAGCCGCCCTCCAGTTCCCGCTTCACCCTGGCCTGGCCTTCGGCGGTCACTTCCAGGGCGGCGGCGATGCTGGCCTGGGGCAGGCTCAGCTTTTCCGCCAGAAAGGCGCCGGTCTGGCCATGGCCCAGGTCGTCGGATTGCAGGCCGCAGAGGATCAGGTCCCACGGCTCCCCGGCCAGGGCCGAAGCCAGCAGGCTGGCCACCGTGGCCGGGTCCAGGCCCGGGGCCTGATCGGATACCAGATGAATGGCCCGGTCCGCCCCCTTGGCCAGGGCCTCGCGCAAGGCCTCGGTGGCCCGCTCGGGCCCCAGGGTGAGGACGACCACCTCGCCGCCCAGCTGGTCGCGGATGGCCAGGGCGGCCTCCAGGGCATGGTTGTCGGCGGCGTTGGTCTCGAAGGTGGTTTCCCCTTCCTTCAGCCAGCGGGTGCCCGCATCCAGTTGCAGCGGGGCGCTGGTGGAGGGCACTTGCTTGATGCAGACCGCGATCTTCAACTTCATCGTCTCCTTGCTGGGTCAGGCCGGGGCGCCGCAGAGGGCCTTGAGCCCCTGTCGGTCGATCTTGCCGGTGGAAGTGCGGGGGAAGTCGGCCAGCACCACCACCTTGTGCGGTTCCGCGTAATGGGGCAGGAACTTGGAACACTGGCCGTAAACCTTGGCTTCGTCCATCGGGCAACCGTCCTGGGCCACCACGAAGGCATAGAGCTCCTGGTCGCCGTCCGGGGGCGAATGCAGGACCGCCGCGGCCTCCTTGATCTCCGGGTGGTTGAGGATCACGTTCTCGATCTCCATCAGTTCCACCCGGTGGCCGCGAATCTTCACCTGGGCATCCTTGCGTCCCTGGAAGCGGATGTTGCCGTCAGGCAGCCAGTAACCGAAGTCGCCGGTACGGTAGGTGTCCAGGCGTCCGTCGAAATGACACTTCTCGGTCAGGTCCGGCCGTTGCCAGTAGCCGGGCGTGCAACCGGGGCCCGCCACGAAGATTTCGCCGCTCTGGCCCGGGGGCAGGATGTTGCCTTGCTCGTCGCGGATGGTGATCACGTAGTGTTCGCAGGGCAGGCCGATGGGGATGTCCAGGACCTCCTCGCCGGGCACGCCGGGCATGCGGTAGTAGGTGCAGACGTTGGTTTCCGTGGGCCCGTAGAGGTTGATGAACTCCACGCCCGGGAAAGCCTCCATGACCTTGCGCAGGGCCGGCACGGGGAACACCTCGCCGGCAAAGAAGATTTGCCGCAGGCTCGACAGGTCGCGACGGCCCAGGGCGCCCTTTTCTTCCAGCAGGCGCAGGGCCGTGGGCACCGAGTACCAGGAGGTGATCTTCTCGGATTCGATGATCTTGCCCAGCACAGCCGGGAAGCGCACCAGGACCTCGTCCAGGATGAACACCGAGGCCCCCACCCGGAAGGTGGTGTAAAGGTCCATGGTGGACAGATCGAAATGGAACGGCGCGTGGCTGGTGAGCCGGTCTTCGCCGGTGAACTTGAAGGCGTCCACGGTCCAGTCCACGAACGCCAGGATGTTGCCGTGGGTCAGGCTCACGCCCTTGGGCACGCCGGTGGACCCGGACGTGAAGAGAATGGCGGCCAGATCGTCGGCGCCCACCACCTTGCCGGCTTCGGGCACCTCGGCGGCGATGTCCGCGACCAGTGCCCGGATGCCGTCGCCGATGCCCACCGGCGCCACCTCGATCCGGGGCGTCAGTTCCCCTTCCAGTTCACCTGCCACGTCATGCATGGCGGCCGACAGTTCCGGGGTGGTGAGGATGAACTTCGCCCCGGCCAGGCGGGCGATGGTGGCCTGGCGCTGGGCCGGGGCCGTGGGATCCACCGGCACATAGGCGCCGCCGGCCAGCATGACGCCCAGGAGGGCCGTCACCGAATCGATGCTCTTGGGCAGGCACACCGCCACCCGGTCGCCCCGCTGGCAGCCCCGGTCGGCCAGGAGCCGGGCCAGGCGCACCGCCAGGTCCCGGAATTGCCCGTAGGTCACGGAGCCCTTCTGCATCTTCACCGCGGGTCGTTCGCTCCAGGCGGGATCGAGATCGAGCAGCGTGGCGTGTAGGGTGGCTTTCTTCATGCGGATGCTTGCTCCTTGCCTTGCGGGTTTCCGGCATCGGTCGGGCCGGCCTGGGGCGCTGACGCCAGATTGAGGTAGTGGCGCAGGTGGCGGATCTGGACGTTGCCGGGATTCTCGACCCAGAAGCGCTCCAGGGACGCGGTGTAGTTGCTCAGGAAGCGCTTGCCCTTCTCCTCGAGGGCCATCTCCTCGTCGGCATCTTCCAGGGGATCCAGGAAGCGCACGTTCATCCGCCCCCGCTCATCGATCTCGGTCAGGGCCTCCACCACGGGGACCGACATGGACAAGGCCACCAGGACCAGGCCCACGTGGAAGACCCGGGCCCGCCCCAGGAAATCGCGGCTCTCGCCGCCCGTGCCCTGGAGTCCGTCCATGGCCACGTGCACCGTGGACCCCGCCGCCAGCTCCTTGCGCGCCTGGAATATCTGCCGGAGCCAGAATTGCTCCCCTTCGCCGCGCATGACGATGGATTTCACCCGCTCGGCGTCCCGGGCATGCATTTTCCGCAGCCACGGCTCCGGTTCCATGGCCGCCACCGTGTGGCCATGCCTCATGAGCCACCAGGGCACCAGCCGGGAGACCCCGGTGTGACAGCCCACCACCAGGACACCCTTGCCCTTCGCCCTGGCCTGCTCCAGGAGCGCCTCGTTCTCCACATGAACGTGGCGACGCAGTTCTTCTTCATCGCAGCGGGACACATTGCTGACCAGCCAGGGCAAGGCCAGATTGGAGAGGAGATGGCGGGTCATGGCGGCGGACTCATCCGCCGGGCTGTGGATGGCGGTGATCAAGCGACGCAGTGACCGCCTGCGCCCCGCGAACAGCAGGCGCTGAGCCACGGAACTGCCAAAAAAACCCGTCAAGACCCGCACCCCCGTGGCATGGGGGACACGCAAGGCCGCTTCCAGCAAAAAACGCTTCCAGGACGGCATCTTCAATAATTGCTCGTTATTCATTTGGAACTCCTCTGCAAGGGCCGGACCAGATCGCGCCGGCTGCGCTGGGAGTGGAAATTATCCTTATCGTTCATTTCAGGCATTCAGCTGGCAGCCCCTGCCTGGGGCACGCCGGACGTGAAATGGTGCTGCAGGTGCCGAGGGGAAATATTGCCCGGGTGGTCATGCCAAAGCTTTTCCAGGTAGGCCACATAGTGATCAAGGAAGCGCTGCAGGCGGGTTTCGACGGGCATGTCCGGGCTGCCGGTATCCAGGGGCCCGGAGAATCCCACACTGATCCGTCCCTGCCTGTCCAGCAATGCCCTGACCAGGACAATATCAGCGCCGATCTGCATGGCCAGCTGGGCCAGACTCACGTGAAACAGCCGGTCCTGGCCCAGGAACTCGCGCTTGACGCCTCCCGTGCCCTGGTGGCCGTCCAGAGCCAGGTGCACGATGCCCTGGCCCAGCAGGATCTTCTGGGCCTGGTAGAGCTCTTTCATCCAGAATTTCTCGCCCTGGCCCCGCAGGGTGATGGAGCGAATGCGATCCGCATCCCGGGCACCCATGATGCGCAGATAGGGTTCAGGTTCAATGACAGCCAGTTCGTGGCCCAGGCGCCAGACGACCAGGGGCGTCAAACGGGCGATGGCGGTGTGGCAGTTGACCAGCAGGATGCCCTTGCCCTCCGCAAGACGCTCAGCCAGCAGTTCGCCGTTCTCAACACCGACCCAGCGCCAGAAAGTGGCATCATCGGCCAGGGACAGCTTGGCCACCCGCCAAGGAATGGTGAGCCTGGACATCAGATGGAGCAGGAACTCGGGCCGCCACGCACGCACCCCTAATTGCCCGCAAATGGCCCGGAAGCTGCGTCGGGCGCGGCGCAGGATCACGGCCTGGAGCAGGGGATGTCCCAGGAAGAGCCCCAACAGTCGGGAGCCGAGCCTGTAGGGAATCCACCTGGCAAGCCCCATCCCCCTCCTCGGGCGGACGGGCTCGTTGTCACCGGTGGCATTGTTATTCTGATTCAAGCTGCACTCTTATTCATGCCCAGGGCAGGCCTGGTTGTTGCGCCCCACCACTTCCGCGACGCGACTGTGGGGCATGGGTGCGACCCTCCACACAAGACGGGGTACCGAACTCCTTTTCGGCACCCCTCTTGGAACGCCCGGCCGTCAGGCGGCCACGGCCTCCTCGGCAGTGGGCACCTCCGCCTGCAACTTGCGCAAGGCGGGGATACAGGCGGGCGGATCGGTCACATAGCAACGACCGGCGAAAAGGTCGATGAAGCCGTCCCGGTACTTGGCGTCGCGGATGTACAGGGAGAAGGCGAACGGATAGCTCCAGAACACGTCCAGCAGCACCTGGGCATTGTCCATGCCCAGTTCGCAGAACTTCATGTGCTCCTCGAAGGGATTCGCCATGCCGGCGGTCTTGCCGGAGAGATAGTCGGCGATGGCGTCGCCGGCCTTGCGGCATTCCACCAGGGTGAAGTGCAGGCCCAGGGAGAAGATGGGATCGACGAAGCGGTGGGCGTCGCCGACGCACAGGAAGCCGGGGCCGCCGAACTCGGGAATCTGGTAGGAATAGTTGGCGCAGGAATGGGCATCCTCCACCATCTCGGCACCTTCCAGACGCTTGGCCAGCTCCGGGTTGAGGGTCATCATTTCCCGCTTCAGGAAGGTCTTCATGTCCTCGCGGCTGGAGCGGAAGTACTCGGCGGGGGTCACCACGCCGATGCTGACCAGCTCATCATTGATGGGGATCAGCCAGGCCCAGTGGTTGCGCTTCTGGTAGAAGATGATGGTGTCATCGGTCTTCAGGTTGGGATCCTCGCCCGGCTCGGGACGCTTCACACCCTTGAAGTGGGAGAAGATGGCCAGTTGCTTGGAATACTTGCCCATCTGGCGCTTGCCCGCCACGCCCTTGTTGCTGAGGAAGGTGTGCTGGCCTGAGGCGTCCACCACCATATCGGCGCGAATCTCGCCCATATCGCCCTCGGGAGTCTTGAAGGTGACGCCACAGGGCACACTCTGCTCGTTCTTGATGACGTCGGTGGCCGTGCCCTTGATTGTCTTGATGCCCTTGTCGATACAAACGTCCAGCAGCATCTTGTCGAAATCGGAACGCCGGACCTGCCAGGTCGGCTGGGCGAACAGTTCATTGTCCTTGTTGCGGCCCATGACCGGCACATAGAAGCTGTTGCGGCCATCGGTGCCATACACCATGGTGCCGTACTTGATGGGGTAGTTGTACTTCGCCATTTCCTGCTCGAGACCCAGGGCGCGCACCGAAGCGCCGCACTCGCCGGTCATGGATTCGCCCACGTGCAGACGGGGGAAGCTTTCCTTCTCGAGGATGATGCTCTCGATGCCATGCCGCTGCAGAGAGATGGCCAGGCCGGTACCGGCGGGACCGCCACCAACGATTACCACTTGAGTCTTCATAACTACCTCCATGAAATCAGGAAACGGGACACTCTTCACTCATCGCGGTGAAAACCCGCCGATGGGCAATTGGGTGATCTCGACAACACATTGCGAACCCACTTTAGTCATCTAGCAAGTGGCATGCCTGAAGTTGCCGGGGGATAAGTGTTAAGAATTGTTAAGAAGACGTGGGAGTCCGAGAAAATACATCACCAACGACATGTTGACATTTCAACATCCATGATGATTTCACAACAGACCCCAGGCCACCAAGCCTTATCTGCCAAGCCCGAACAGGCTGGGCGTGTGGAAGTCGGGAATCAGGTCGACCCCCAGAGCCGCCTTAAGGAAGTAGAGACCGACCAGACCCAGCAGGATCAAGGGGGAAATCGCCATCAGGAAGAAAATGACATTGCCCAGCATGCGGGCCTTCATGCCCCGCTCGTAATCCGTGCGCCGACGCCCCATGCGGCGGTCGCGGCCGAACTGCAAGACGTAGTAGTAGGTGGCGAAATACGTCTTGATCAGTCCCCGTGTATCCAGCAGGTGAGCACCTTTTCCGTGCCGGGTCGCCAGTGCCCGGCCAATGGCCTGCACCTGCTCATCCGTCAAGGAAGCGCGGACTTTCGGATCAATGTTCGCGAGCACGCTGGCCGCGTACGCGTCGAGGCTGGATTGAGAGGTCATGAACTGGGCTTTCGCTAAGTCGGTGCGACCCCCGCATATCGGCTGAAAAGCCGGCTCCCTTGAGGGTCACGATGAAAGACGGACCGAGGAATGCCGAAAACCTCGCTCAGTAGGCGCTCTTGTCGCCAAAGACCACACGCACGGTCTTCATGAGGATGACGATGTCATACCAGAGCTGCCAGTTGCGGGCATACCAGGCATCCAGTTGGACCCGCTCCTCGTAGGTGACGTCGTTGCGGCCGCTCACCTGCCAGAGTCCGGTCATGCCCGGCTTGGCCTCCAGGAAGAAATCCTTCTTGTCGGCATACTTGTTCAACTCCGCCTCGGTGACCGGGCGGGGGCCCACCAGGCTCATCTCGCCCTTCACCACGTTCCAGAGCTGGGGCAGCTCATCCAGGCTGGTCTTGCGCAGAAAGGCGCCCACGGGCGTGACCCGGGGATCGTTGCGAAGCTTGAAGTCCCGATCCCATTCCGCCCGGGCGGCGGGATCCGAAGCCAACAATTTTTCCAGGACTTCCTGGGCATTGGGCACCATGGTGCGGAACTTGTAACACTTGAATTTCTGGCCGTTCTGACCGATCCGGGTATGACCGAAGAACACCCCCGGTCCCGAGCGGCGGATGGCCAGGGTCAGGAAGAGCAACAGCGGGAATAGCCCGACGAGCAGGGTAACCGCCACGCTCAGGTCGAACAGTCGCTTGATGCGCTGGGGAATGACCCGGGCCAGATTGTTCTGGACCCGCAAGACCATGACATCGTGCTTGAAGAAGTGGAGGGTCTCCATGCCCACCAAGGGGAGGCCGCGCATGGACGGCGCGATGTTCAGGCTGGAATAGGGCAGATGCTTGTCCAGCAAGAGCTTGGAGACTTCCAGCAGATCATCCGACTCCAGGGCCACGATGATGTTGGGCCGTCCCAGGGCCAACAGGGCGCGCTCGGGCTGCTCACCCAACCGGCGGACCGGCACCCGACGGCCATTCACCTCGATACCGTTGGGAAACTCGCCGTGGAGATCCTCCTTGTGGGTCCACGAGGCGGGGGGCACGAGGAACACCGAGACGTTGAAGCCCAGACCCACCTCGTGATCCAGGGCGGCCGCGGTGTCTCTGGCGTTCTTGCCGGTCCCGATGATGACCGTGGGCTTGGACCAGAACCCCTTGTGCTTGAGCATGAGCTTGATGAGAAAGCGGGAAAGGGGAATCAGGAAGATGGCGACGCCCCAGGTGCCCAGCAGCCAGACTCGGGGCAAGTTCCAGCCCACCGCGAAGGTCACCGTGGCCTCGACACAGGCGAAGATCAGCAACAGCTTGGTGGTGTCATGCAATTCGTCCCAGAAGGGGCGGCGCCGGGAATAATGGCCATAGATCCAGAACCCGCCCACCGCCACCAGGCTGGCCACCAGGAACTGCAGGATGCGCAGGTGGTAGGCCAGCATCCAGGTATCCTGAAAAAGCAGCACGAGCTTGTGCCAGCCTTCCTCACCCTCGAGCAGCAGGGTCATGCCGAAGGCCAGGACGAAGGCCACGGCGAAGGCGACAAGATCACCCGCCATGAGCAAGAGGGCGTGGAACTTGCCAGATTTGGCGACGCTCCAGCGGATGACCGAGCCCCGCCGGTTTTTCGGCACCTTGTTGGCCAGCATGCGCCGATCCTGGCCGGAACGGCGTTCGGGAAAATCGATGGGCTGGACGCTGCGCCTGCGGTCGGCCCAAAGATCGCTCAAGGCCTCGGCTTCAGGCACGTTGGCGGCCGGGTCATCCCTCCCGCCGATCAGTTCCGATTTTTCACCGTCCTCGCTCATCGTATCGATTCCGTGTCCGTCGTCGTATTCCGGAGCCCGCCGATCAAGCCCCGCCAGACCCGAGGTTAACATCACCCGCGCGCTCCCGTGCCAGACGGTCCTCGATCACGGCGCGCATTTCCGCCTTGAAGCGATCGGTCCGGAAGCCTTCGGCATGCCGGCGGATGCGGGCCGGATCGAAGCGCGACATCGTGGCTTCGAAGCGATCCACCGCCTCGATGATGGCCTCCGGTGTCTGGGCGTCGAAGAAGAGCCCGGTCTCGCCATCCACAACGGTTTCCAGGGCGCCGCCCGCCCTGAACGCGATGACCGGTCGCCCGGAAGCGGAAGCCTCCAGGGGCACGATCCCGAAGTCTTCCACCCCCGGAAAGATCAGGGCGCGGCACTTGGCATAGGCATCCCGGATCACCGAGAAAGGCTGGCGTCCCAGCAGCCGCACGTTGGGCCCGGCGACATTCCGCAGAGGCGCCAGCTGTTCGCCGTCGCCGATCACCACCAGGCGCTTGCCCATGCGGTTGAAGGCTTCGACCGCCAGGTCCGTGCGCTTGTAGGCCACCAGTTGCCCCACCATGAGGTAGTAGTCCTCGGGGGCCTCGGCCACCTGGAAGTCCTCCACGGCGACCGGCGGATGGACCACGTCGGCCTCCCGGCGATAGTGCTTGGCGATGCGCCGGGCCACATAGCGGGAATTGGCGACGAAGTGGTCGACCCGGAAGGAAGTGGCCAGATCCCACAGGCGCAGATAGTGGGCGGCGGGGCGCATGATCCAACGGGTCAGGCGGCCCGCCGTCTCCAGATAGTCGTGGTACATGTCCCACAGATAGCGCATGGGCGTATGGCAGTAGCAGATGTGCACGCATCCCGGCGACACCACGAAACCCTTGGCCGGGCCGGATTCGCTGCTGATCACCAGGTCGTAGCCCCGCAGGTCGAGCTGTTCCAGCGCCAGGGGCATCAGCGGCAGATAGCGCTGGTACCACTCCCGGGCCTTGGGCAGCTTGGCGATGAAGGTGGTCCGGATGGCATGGCGATTGATGGTGGCCGAGATGGCCGCCGGATCATGGACGTGGGTATAGATGTCGGCCTCGGGAAACATTTCGCAGAGGGCCTCCACCACCTTTTCCCCGCCACGCATGCCGACCAGCCAGTAATGAACGATCGCGACCTTCATGCCTATCCATTCGACACCGGAACGGCCCGAGTTTAGCAAGGGACGATCACGGCGGCACGCGGGTGGCCCCTACAAGGGCTTGCACAGGTTCGGATCGCTTCGCGTTTAGAGGTCAGCGCAGGCTGATGATGGGCCAGCCCGACTTTTCGGCGTGGAGGCGCAAGGTGGGGTCCGGATCCACCGCCACGGGATGATGCACCCGCGCCAGCAGAGGCAGGTCGTTGAAGGAATCGCTGTAGAACCAGCTCTCCTCCACCTGCCCCCAGTTCAGGTGCCGTTCCGCCAGCCATTGCTCCAGCCGCTCCACCTTGCCTGTCTTGAAGGACGGAATGCCGGAAGGACGCCCGGTGAATTCACCCCCCCGGTGTTCCGGCTCGGTGGCGATGAGGTGGGGCACGCCCAGATAGGCGGCGATGGGGGCGGTGACGAAACTATTGGTGGCGGTGACGATCATCCGTTCATGGCCGGCGTGGCGGGCCAGCAGATCTGCCGTCCCCCGGGCCACCATGGGGATGATCCGGTGCGCCATGTAGTCCCGGTGCCAGGCATCCAGCTGGGCGCGGGGGTGGCGTGACAGGGGCTTCAACTGGAAATCGAGGAATTCGTAGATATCCAGGGTGCCGGCCTTGTACTGGTCATAGAAGGCCTGGTTTCGGGCTTCGTAGACTTCCCGGTCCAGGACACCCTGGTCGATCAGGTACTGGGCCCACTCGAAATCCGAGTCGCCGGCCAGCAGGGTATTGTCCAAGTCGAAGAGGGCAAGCTTCATGCCTGGGTCCATCAGTCTTTTCTAATAGAATTCGGCCATTCTATCCGAGACGCAACGTGAATCTGGTTTCCGCCACCATCCCCGCCGCCTGGCTCTGGGCACTCTGGTCCATGGCCGGGCTGATCGCCGCCCTGATCGCCCGCAAGGCGGGATGGCGCATGCTGCGGGACGCGGCCAACCTGAATGTCTTCCTGGCGGCCACCGTGGCCGTCCTGGGCCTCTGGTTGATCAAGACGGGCGTGAAGCCCGGCCTCAGCTTCCATCTGCTGGGCGCCAGTGCCCTCACCCTCATGTTCCGGCCCCTGTTCGCCCTGCTCGCCATTGGCCTGATCACCGCCGCCATCAGCCTCTGGCAGGGGGAATACGCCGCCTTTGCCGGCAACTGGCTGATCATGGGGGCGGTGCCCGTGGGGGTGTCCTGGGGCCTCTACCG
Organism: Thiobacillaceae bacterium; assembly: GCA_035332045.1. Classification (GTDB taxonomy): domain Bacteria; phylum Pseudomonadota; class Gammaproteobacteria; order Burkholderiales; family Thiobacillaceae; genus PFJX01. Next base: position 37,554 of record DAOQNK010000009.1, read on the forward strand.
TCTGATAGACGAGCGGCTGCCCAACCATTTCTTCATCTATGTATTCCTCAACGCCTTCTTCGGCTCCGCCCTGGCCATCCTCGCCGTGGGCCTGGTATCCACGGGGTTCTCCGCCCTGGCGGGGGCCTACCCCCTGGACTACCTGCTGGAGGAATACCTGCCCTACTACCTGCTCATTGCCTGGAGCGAGGCCTTCGCCACCGGCATGCTGGTCACCCTCATGGTGGTGTACAAGCCGGAATGGGTCGCCACCTTCGACGATCGCCGCTACCTGTTGAACAAGTAGTCAGGTGGTCTGCTTCCGAAAGCATGCACCATGAAACGGCGTCTCCGCATGGCGCGTTGCTCGTCGTGGCCATAGAGCCCGCCATGTCGCCACCTCGCGCCTTGCCCTGCGAAAAAATCCATCCGATTCGCCCTGTCACACTGTTTCGGAAGCAGACCACTAGTGCTTACTTGCGGAAGTCTGCGTTAGCACCGAGAGCCGCTTGGCGCCCCGATCGCAAGGCGCGAACCGCAGCCATAGCCGGGCTATGGCGAGGATTCGCAACGCGGCGAGCGGGGATGCCAAGCGGATCGAATGTAGCGAGACTTTCGCAAGTAAGCACTAGCGGGGCTCGTAGGCGTAGAACAACCTGGCCCGCTGGAGTAGCCCGTCGCCGGGCAATACCCGCTCGGGCGTCGCCTCCACGATCGCTTCCACCAGGCGGACGCTGACGCCCTCGCCCACCCCGGGCGCCAAGGTCCAGGTCGCCGTGGCGGTCTCCCCCGAGAGTCCTTTCAGTTTGTCTCCGGACACGACGGGGCCCGGCCCGCGGCAGGCCGCCGCCCTGCGTTCCATGGCCCCCCGGGTGCCCCGGTTGAGCCGGTCCAGGGCATCCCGCACTTCGCCCAGGTCCCCGCAAAGATCATGGACCACCAGGCGCGCCGCCAGATTGGCCTCCCCGTCCGGCAGGATGAGGCGCAACGTCCACACCCCCTGGCTGCCCAGCTCGGCGGGCGGTTCCACCACCAGTCGGCCCCGGGTCGCCCAGGCCAGCTTGTCCACCCGACCGTCCAGAGTCTTCCACTGGTAGCCTTCCAGAAACCACTCGACGCTGTTCTCCCCATAGTTCAAGCCATAGCCGGTCAGCAGACCGTCTCCGCCCTGCCGGGCGGCTTCGGCCGACGCCACCGCCTCCAGGGCATCGCCGGACAAGACCAGGCGATAGGTTCTGGCCTTCATCCAGCGTGGCGCCTGGCCCTCGCCGTCGAAGCGCAGCCCCTCGAGCAGAGCCCGGGCAGGCACCGACAGCGTGGTGGCGGTGCCCGGCACGAACGCCAGGAGCCCGTAGGCCCGTCCCTCGTGCACGGTGTACAGCTGGAACAGGCCCAGACCGTTCTCCCGGGCGGGACGGCGCAGGTAACGCCACTTCACGCCGCCGAGTTCCAGCCAGTCGATGAGCACCGATTTGCCGTAGGTCGCCCGCCAATAACGGGTCAGCCGCTCGTAATAGGCCTCGGAATCGCCCTTCACCAACGGCGCCCGACGCATCAGCATGACCTGGAGGCCAACCCCGGCATCGCCCGGGTGGTCCAGGATGTAGACATCGTCCTCCTTCTCCTGATCGGCCCCGCCCCGGGTCCACCCCGCCCCCGGCTCCAGGCTCAGGGCCTCGATGCGCAGGGCATCGGCCGGCGCCGGCCATGGCCAGACCCAGCACGCCGCCAGCAGGGCCAGCCGCCATAAGGACCGTGGATTCATGCTAAAACGCCACCCCATGTTCGAATCAGCCGCCACGATACCCGAGCTCGCCTTCCCCGAGCACCTGCCCGTTTCCGCCCGCCGCGAGGACATCGCCGCCGCCCTCTCGAGCCACCAGGTGGTCATCGTCTGCGGCGAGACCGGCTCCGGCAAGACCACCCAGTTGCCCAAGATCGCCCTGGCCGCCGGACGCGGGCGGGTTGGCCCAGGCGGGGGCCGGGTGGGCATGACCCAGCCCCGCCGCATCGCCGCGAAGAGCGTGGCCGCCCGCATCGCCGAGGAGACCAGGACCCGGCTGGGCGGTCTGGTGGGCTGGCAGGTGCGTTTCACGGACCAGGTGGGGCCGGACTCCCGCATCAAGGTCATGACCGACGGCATCCTGCTGGCGGAAACCCAGTCCGACCCGGAGTTCCGGGGCTACGACACCCTGATCCTGGACGAGGCCCACGAGCGCAGCCTCAACATCGACTTCCTGCTGGGCTACCTGAAGACCCTGCTGCCCCGGCGGCCGGACCTGAAGCTGGTCATCTCCTCCGCCACCCTGGAGGCGGATCGCTTCTCCGCCTACTTCGGCCACGCGCCGGTGGTGGAGGTGTCGGGAAGGACGTATCCGGTGGAAGTCCGGTATCGGCCTGTTGAAACC
>DAOQNK010000010.1:0-37214 GCA_035332045.1 Thiobacillaceae bacterium
GCGGATCGGCGATGACGGCGCGCAGGATGTCGCCCCGGCTGACGAAGCCCACCAGCTCCCGGGTCTCGTTCACCACCGGCACCCCTGGCAGGTGGAATTCCAGCATGGCCTGGGCGATACGGCGGATGTCGGTGACCGGGTCGGCGCAGACCACGGGGGAGATCATCACATCGCCCACGTGATGGACCAGGGGACCGCGCGCCTCCTTGCGTTCCAGGTTGAAGGTGGTGAGCAGGTCCCGTTCCGTCACCAGCCCCACCAGCTTGCGCTCCCCGTCCAGCACCGGCGCCTGGTGCAGGTGGTTCGCCAGCAGCACCCGCCAGGCGGAGGGCGCGGTCTGGTCAGCGGCCAGGGTCACCAGGTCCCGGCTCATGATCTGGTAGGCGTGATAGAGCGGCCCCCTCTCCTGTTCCACCTCCAGCATGGCCCGGTAGGCCTGGGCGGCGCCTTCGTCGCCGGCCGGGCTCCCGGCCGCCGGGCGGTCATCGACCCTGACGACGAAGGTGGGCACAGGCTCCTCGCCCTCGCGGCCGATGCCCCTTCCCCGGCGGGCGCCGGCCACACCCGCAAGCTGCTCCAGGGTGCCACGGAAATGCTGGCCGCTGGGGCCATAGAGGGAGAACATGGGGATCCTCCGCCAGGGGACGGGGGCAGGATAAACCGGACGGTCAGGCCGGCCAATAGGTCGGCGGCCTGGCCTCAGACCAGCGACAGGTAGGCGGCGAGCGCCAGCCCGAGGAGGGCCAGGGCGATGTTGGTCAGCACACCGGCGTTGACCCAGTAGCCGGAGGGAATCTCGCCCGCCCCCAGGGTGGCCACAACCCGCCGGTACTGGCGGACCGAGAGCAGCAGCAGGGCGACGCCCAGCAGGATGAAGACGACACCCAGAGCCAGGGACATGCCTCGGTGCAGAGGCTCCGACTTCTGGCCCATGACCACGTGCAGGAACAGTCCGAAACGTTCCACCAGAAAACCGAAGCCCATCAGGGCGACGGCGGTACGGTTCCAGGCCAGCAGGGTGCGTTCCGTGGCGAAGAGCACCCGTGGATCGTCAAGATAGGCCATGCGTCACCCCTTCCCGCCGGACTCAACCAGCCCGAATTTTTCCACCCGGTAGCGCAGGGTCTCCCGGGTGCTGCCCAGGATGCGGGCGGCGGCCGTGACGTTGCCGCCGGCCCGGGCCAGGGCGGCTTCGATGATGGCACGCTCCATGGCCTCCAGGCTCATGCTGCCATCCAGGGGCAGGACCAGGCCATCCGCGGGCGCCCGCCGCGCCACCGCCTGTTCCAATTGCAGCCAGTGGCCCGGAAAGTCCTCGCCTTCCGCGAAGAGTACGCAGCGTTCCACCACGTTGCGCAATTCCCGGACATTGCCGGGCCAGTCGTGGGCCTCCAGTTGGCGCCAGACCTCTTCGCCGATGTGGCGGACCCGCTTGCCGGCCTTGGCGTTGTATTCCCGGACGAACAGCGGCACCAGCTGGCGCAGGTCCGCCTTGCGCGTCCGCAGGCTGGGCAGGTCCAGGCGAAAGACGGAAAGACGATGATAGAGATCGGCGCGAAAGCGTCCCTCCCGTACCTCGTCTTCCAGGTTGCGGTTGCTGGCGGCAATGAACTGGACGTCGATGGCGACCTCCCGCTCGCCGCCCAGCCGCCTGACCTGCCTGTCGTCGATGGCCTTGAGCAGCTTCACCTGAAGTTCCAGCGGCAACTCGCCCAACTCGTCCAGGAACAGCGTGCCGCCGGAAGCTTGTTCCATGAGGCCGCGCCGGCGTCCTTTCGCGCCGGTGAAGGCGCCGGGCTCGTGGCCGAACAGCTCGCTTTCCATCAGTTCCCGGGGCAGGGCGGCGCAGTTGAGTTCGATGAGCGGGCCGGCGGCGCGGGGGCCCGAATAGTGAAGGATGCGGGCGGCCAGCCCCTTGCCGGTCCCGGTTTCGCCGCCAATCACCAGGGCGGAAAAGGGCACCCGGGCCAGCCTTTCCAGCATGCCGCGCACGCTGGCGGCCTGGGCGCTATCCCCCACGTAACTGCCGGGGCCATGGCGCCGACCCTCGGCCGCGCTCTGCTCGGCCAGCCGGCGCTGCGCCCTGCCGGCCCGGGCGGCACCCGCCAGGACCAGGGACAGGCGATCCACGTCGGCAGGCTTCTCCAGGAAATCGTAGGCACCCAGCTTCACGGCCCGCACCGAATCGGGCACACCGCCGAAACCGGTGAGGATCACCCATTCGCCGGGCACGTTCGCCGCCCGGCAGGCCTCCAGCAGGTCCAGGGCATTGCCATCGGGCAGGTTCATGTCGGAGAGCACCACCGTGGGCTCGATCTTCCGGTCCAGCAGCCAGGCCCTGGCCTCCTCCAGACTCGCGGCCAGGACCGCGTCCCAGCCCTCGCGCCCGAACCGGCGGAGCAATTCCCGGCCCAGCAGGGCTTCGTCTTCAATGATGAGCAGGGTCTCGCTCAAGGGCTGGCCTCCAGATTGCATTCACAGGTCAAGGACAGGACGACCCTGGCCCCCGTTCCCGGCAGGTTTTCCAGGCTCAGGCCGCCGTTCATATCCTGAGCCAGGCGCCGCACGGTGGCCAGCCCCAGGCCGCTGCCTCCATCCCGTCCCGTGCGGAAGGGCTGCACGCCCTCTTTCAGCAGGGCTTCGGGAAAACCGTGCCCGTCATCCTCGACGACCAGCGCCAGGCGGGTGCCATCCCGGCGTACGCTCACGCGGAGGCGGCCCACGTCCCGCATGGCCTGGGCGGCATTCAGCACCAGATTCAGGAGGGCCTGGCGGAACCGCGCCTCCGGCAGGCGACAGACCAGGCCGGCGGCGATGTCGGTCACGAAGCCGATGTTTTCAGGTATCTGGTAGCGCGCCAAGGCCAGAACCTCGCCCACCGCCGCCGTCAGGACCACGGGGACAGGCGCTTCCGGCGTCATGCGGGACTGGTCCAGCAAGTTGCTCAAGAGGCCGCTCAGCCGCTTCAATTCGGCCCGGATGAGGTCGATACGCTCAGGCGCATCGGCGTGACCGAGTTCCTGGCGCAGGTTGGCGAGGGCGAGATCGATGCCAGCGAGGGGATTGCGCAGTTCGTGGGCGACACCCGCCGCCATCTCACCCACGGTCGCCAGCTTCTCTGACCGGGCCAGGCTGCGGTTGTACGCCAACAGGTCCCGGGTGGCGGCGCGCACTTCCGCTTCCAGGCTCTTCCGATGGGCGGCCCGTTCCGACTCCAGCTGGGCGAGCCGCTCGACCATGCGGTTGTAGTTGGCGATCAGCGGCTCGAGCACGGGGTCCACGTCGCGCACCCTGGCCGGCATGTACTTGCCCTCGCCCAAGCGGCGCAACAGGACATTGAGATTGGTGAGGGGCAGCAGAAAGCGGCGGCGCAGCAGATAAAGCACCAGCAGCGCCGTGAGGGGGATCGCGATCATCGCCAGGCCGGCCAGGCGCATTTCCAGCAAGGCCTGATCGTGGATACCCTGGAGAAGGGCCGCATGGGCCCGGTTCTCTCCGGCCAGGGCTTCGTTCAGCAGGACGACGCCCCTGTGCAAGGCGAGGCCCGGCTGGAGGCCACCGTCACGCAACCGGGCCGCGGCCTGCCGCACGAGGCTGCGGCTGTTCCCCGATAGCAGGCCCGGGTCCTCCGCCAGCTGGGCCACGGCATCGGACAAGGCGGCCATTCCCTGCTCATCCCCATGGGCGGCTCCGCCATCCAGCCCCCGCAGGATGGCGGACTGGGTGGACAGGATCTGCTCGTGCAGACGCTGGATCACCAGAAGATGATCCTGCAGAGGTTCGATCCTGCCCAGGCTGCGTACGGTGGTGACCAGCATGGTGGCCAGGACCAGCAGCAACAGGCCGGCGGTGACCAGCAAGGGCAAGGCGGCTGAACGCAGGGGATTGGTGCGCATCTCGGCTTGGGAAACCCGGGACTTCCATTTTAGGACTGGGGCGGCCGGGGCCGCTCATCCTCCAGGAACGGCAGGTCCGCGTCCTCGCGATAAGCCTGGGTGGCGCCGGGCCTGTAAACCCAGGCGACGACAGCCAGGAAAACCAGGGGGATACCCAGAAACAGGCCATACTCGGACAGCATATTGATCAGGTAATCCATGATGGGCTCCTTGGCGGTGGGACCTGGCCTGACCGACCCGGTCCCTGGTCCTTGAAAAGCCCGGCACCCGGCGGCCCAGGGCACCGGGCACGCGGATCACAACTTGGCGATGGCCTGACCCAGCTGACTTTTCAGGTTGGCCAATTCGCCGCTGTCCATCTTTGCCTGGCCGGCAAGCAGCGTGTCGACCACGGCCCGGGCATCCTTCACGTAGACTTCCGCGTCGGCCTTGCCCTTGGCTTCAGTGGCGGCCTTCTCCAGCCAGGTCCTGGCCTGTTCCAGATTCTGACGCGCCGTGGCGGGATTGCCGTCGACGTTGGCCTCAATATCCGCGTAGGCCACATAGCGCTTCGCCTCGATCAGGTCGCCGCGCAGGGGACTGCGGCTACGCAGCTTGTTCCAGCCAAAGTTGGAATACTCCATGGTCCGGTCGGCCAGCGCCTTGGTGTGCTGCCAGAGACTGCGGATCTCGGCGCCCAGCTTGGGGCCCTTCTGGTCGATTCTGCCTTCCAGGGACTGGGCGTCCTTCAGCAGGCGGTCCATATCGGCGGCGATCTCCGGGTCGCCTTCCTGCTTGGCCTGGTTCAATTGCGCCATGGCGCGCCCCACATCCGCCTTGGCGTCGGCCAACTTGCCCGCCTGGAAGTGCACGTGGGCCCGTTCCAGATTGATTCGGGCGCTGAGCATGGGCTCCGGGACGAACACCGCGATGTCGTCGACGTTGTCCTGGGCGAGCATGAGCACATGATCCGCTTCTTCCAGGCGGTTCTTGTCCAGCGCCATGCGCGCCCCGGCCACGAAGTGGCGAGTGGCATGAACGGGCAGGTCCACCTCCTGGTAGTAGAGGGCGGCGTCCTCGGCTTCGGGCTCGACGCCGGACTTCTCCTTGCTTTCCGACTTCATTCGCGCCTTGGTCTGGGGCAGCTTCACGAGATCGTAATCGACGCGGGCCTCCAGACTCGCGGAGATGGGCACGCGCTCGGGCATGACCTCCTCGCTGTTCTCATACTGGAGCTTGTTGTCCGCCGTCCAGATACGCTCCTTGACGATGGTGCTGGGCAGGGTGGCCTGGATGATGTCCAGTAGCACGTCCGCCTGGCCAAGCTCCCGTTTGGCCCGTTCCGCGTCCTTCTTGCGGATGGCCTCCCGGGCCAGGCCAATGTGATGCAGCACCTTGCCGGCGCTGACGGAAACCAGGGCTTCGTCGGAGGGGGTGATGGCGCGGCCCGGAGTGGACGTCACCTCCTCGCGCAGGCTGGCCTGGGTGGTGCCGGGAGTGGCGGCAAGGACAACCTGGGACAGCAGCAGCGACGCGGCCAGGGCCAGGGTCAGGGGTTTCAGCTTCAAGACTTTCATGATGTTCTCCTTCAGGATGCTCGGTGGGATCACCGTGCCGGCCCTCTTGCATCCGTCATGCCAGAACATTTTTTTATTTATATTCAATGCGTTGAAATATATCCGGGCAACCTGGCTGGTTGAATTGAGCCGATCGACGGTGGTAATCCACCGAATGCGCGGGGCGGCGCCGGCGGGTCAACGCGGCCTGCCAACCCGGGCGACGGGAAAGTCATCAGCGGGTAGGGCAACGGCCCCGGAATCAGGGCCGGACCACGCCGCCGTGGTAGGGATCGAGGATGGTGGAAGGCCGCTTGCGCCGGCCGATGCGGCCGTCCAGCGCCAGCACGCGGGTGCCAAACTGGCGCCGGCAGGCGGCGGCGGTCTTGAGGGGACGCCGGCCCGCCAGGTTGGCGCTGGTGGAGACCAGGGGCATGCCCAGGAAATGGCAGAGGCGCGCGGCCTCGGCATGGGCGGTCATGCGCACGGCCATTTTCTCGTGCTTGCCGGTAAGCCAGCGGGGGCAGCGCCTGCCCTTGGGCAACAGCAGAGTGGTGGGACCCGGCCACCAGTCGCCGAAGCGACGCAGGATCTCCTGGGGGTTGGGCGCGAGATAGGGCCGGAACTGATGGCAGTCGGCGCCGATGAGAATCAGCCCCTTGCTTCGGGGCCGGCCCTTGAGCCGCAGGATGCGGGCCACCGCCCTGGCGTTCAAGGGATCGCAGCCCAGTCCATAGCAGGACTCGGTGGGATAGGCGATGACGCCGCCGCGCTTGAGGAAGGCGCGGATGCGCCGGATGGGGGGAAGCGGTGTCATCGGCCTCCCCTGCCTGTTACTTCTTCTTGCGCTGGATGGCGCGCCAGCCGATGTCCCGGCGCATCTGGCGGCCGGCGAAGTCGATGCCTTCGGCCACTTCATAGGCCCGGGTCTGGGCAATTTTTACGGTATCGCCCAGGGCGGTGACGCACAGCACCCGGCCGCCCGAGGTCACCACCTGGTCGTCCTGAATCGCGGTGCCGGCATGGAAGACATGGAAGTCTTCGCCGTGGGCATCCAGACCGGTGATGGCGTCGCCCTTGCGGGGGCTGTCGGGATAGCCGGCGGCGGCCATGACGATGCCCAGGGCGCAGCGCCGGTCCCACTCGGCCTCGATCTGGTCCAGCCTGCCCTCCACCGCGGCCTCTACCAGGGTCACCAGGTCGGACTTCAACCGCATCATGATGGGCTGGGTCTCCGGGTCGCCCATACGGCAGTTGAACTCCAGCACCCCCAGCTTGCCCCGGGCTCCGATCATGAGACCGGCGTAGAGGAAGCCGGTGAAGGGCGTGCCTTCCGCCTTCATGCCGGCCACCACCGGACGGATCACCTCGCGCATGACCTTGGCGTGGATTTCCGGGGTGACCACGGGCGCCGGGGAATAGGCCCCCATGCCGCCGGTGTTGGGACCCTCGTCGTTGTCCAGCAGGCGCTTGTGATCCTGGCTGGTGGCCAAGGGCAAGACGTTCTCGCCGTCCACCATGACGATGAAGCTGGCCTCCTCGCCCACCAGGCATTCCTCGATCACCACCCGGTGGCCCGCCTCGCCCATGCTGTTCCCGGACAGCATGGCGTCGACGGCGGCGTGGGCCTCGTCGGCGGTCGCGGCCACCACCACGCCCTTGCCGGCGGCCAGGCCGTCGGCCTTGACCACGATGGGCGCGCCCTGGGCGTCGATGTAGGCATGGGCGGCGGCGGCCTCGGTGAAGGTGCCGAAGGCGGCGGTGGGAATCTGGTGCCGGGCCATGAACTGCTTGGCGAAGTCCTTGGAGCTTTCCAGTTGGGCGGCGGCCTGAACCGGGCCGAAGATCTTCAGCCCGGCGGCGCGGAAGGCGTCCACCACGCCGGCGGCCAGGGGCGCCTCGGGGCCGACCACGGTGAGCTGGATGCCTTCGTTCTGGGCGAAGGCCACCAGGTCGGGAATGGCAGTGATGGCCACGTTCTCCACCCCCTCCTCCCGGGCCGTGCCGCCGTTGCCGGGGGCCACGAACACCTTCTGGACGCGGGGGGATTGCTTGAGCCGCCAGGCCAGGGCGTGTTCACGCCCGCCGGAGCCGATGACGAGGATTTTCATATCAATGCCTGAAGTGACGCACGCCGGTGAACACCATGGCGATGCCATGCTCGTTGGCGGCGGCGATCACCTCGTCGTCGCGCATGGAGCCGCCCGGCTGGATCACCGCCTTGATGCCGGCGGCGGCGGCGTTGTCCAGACCGTCGCGGAAGGGGAAGAAGGCATCCGAGGCCATCACCGAGCCGGGGACCGTGAGGCCGGCGTGCTCGGCCTTGATGGCGGCGATGCGGGCCGAGTTGACCCGGCTCATCTGGCCGGCGCCGACACCGATGGTCATGCTGTCCTTGGCGTAGACGATGGCGTTGGACTTCACGAACTTGGCGACGCGCCAGGCGAACAGCAGGTCGGCCATTTCCTGTTCCGTGGGGGCGCGGGCGGTGACCACCTTCAGTTCGCCATGCAGCAGCACGTCCGCATCCTGCACCAGCAGGCCGCCGGCGACCCGCTTCATGTCCATCTGGGCCACGCCGCCGGACCACAGTCCGCATTCCAGCAGGCGCACGTTCTTCTTGGCGGCCACGGCTTCGGAGGCCTCGGGGCTCACCTCGGGGGCGATGATCACTTCCACGAACTGGCGCTCGACGATGGTCTTCGCCGTCTCGCCGTCCAGGCGGCCGTTGAAGGCGATGATGCCGCCGAAGGCGGATTCGGGATCGGTCTGGTAGGCCCGGTTGTAGGCTTCCAGCAGGTTGGCGCCATAGGCTACGCCGCAGGGGTTGGCGTGCTTGACGATGACGCAGGCCGGAGCGGCATCGAACAGCTTCACGCACTCCAGGGCCGCGTCGGTGTCGGCGATGTTGTTGTAGGACAGTTCCTTGCCCTGGATCTGGCGGGCGGTGGAGATGGTGCCAGCCGGCGCGCCGGCTTCCACGTAGAAGGCGCCGTTCTGGTGGGGGTTCTCGCCGTAGCGGCAAGTCTGGGCGCGGCTGAATTGCAGCGTCAGCTTTTCGCCGAACTGGTCCTTACCGCCTTCCGCGTTCAGTGAGGTCAGGTAGTTGCTGATGTGGCCGTCGTACTGGGCGGTGTGGGCGAAAGCCTTCTTGGCCAGGTTGAAGCGGGTGGCATCACCCAGGGCACCGCCGTTGGCCTTCATTTCCTCGACCAGGGCGGCGTAGTCGGCCGGGTCGGTGACGATGGCCACGTGCTTATAGTTCTTGGCGGAGGAGCGCACCATGGCCGGGCCGCCGATGTCGATGTTCTCGATGGCGTCTTCCAGGGTGTGGGGCTTGGAAACGGTCTGGACGAAGGGATACAGATTCACGCACACCAGATCGATGTAGCCCAGGCCATGCTCGGCCATGGTCGCCGCATGGGCCGGGTTGTCCCGCACCGAGAGGATGCCGGCGTGGACCTTGGGATGCAGGGTCTTGACCCGGCCATCCAGCATCTCGGGGAAGCCGGTGAACTCGGACACGTCCTTCACCGGGATGCCGGCGTCGCGGATGGCCTTGGCGGTGCCGCCGGTGGAGAGCAGTTCCAGGCCCAGGCCGGCCAGGGCGCGGGCGAAGTCGATGAGGCCGGTCTTGTCGGAGACGGAGAGGAGAGCGCGTTTCATGGTCGTGAGGCGATAGGCGTGAGGAGTGAGGCGTGAAGCGCGCGGGGAGAGTCCGCCGCGCGCCTCACGCCTAACGCCTCACTCATTTGATTCCATGCTGCTGCATCTTCTTGCGCAGGGTGTTGCGGTTGATGCCCAGCCATTCGGCGGCGCGGCTCTGGTTGCTGCCGGCCCGGTCCAGGATGACTTCCAGAAGAGGACGTTCCACGCAGTTCAGGACCATTTCGTAGATGCCGGCCGGCAGTTCTCCGTCCAGATCCTTGAAATACTGCTCCAGCTCCCGACGTACGCAGGCGGCCAGCTCGTTTTCGTTGAATTGTGTCTCCATCCTTTTATACCTTGTTATTTCAAGCTGCCTCACGCCGCTCGGGCGGCGCTTCGAGGTAAATCAATCGACTGGTGCGTTCCCGCGTGCGCCAGAAAAAATCGTTCACCGCCTCCAGCTGGGCATGGGTGCTTTCCAGCTGATTCATGGCATGACGGAAGTGGGCGGAATCCGCCAGGCCCCGGGTATACCAGGCGATGTGCTTGCGGGCCATGCGCATGCCCGCCACTTCGCCGTAGAAGCGGTAGAGGTCGTCCAGGTGCGCCAGCAGCACCCGGTGGATCTCCTCCACCTCGGGGGCGGGCAGCTTCTCGCCGGTATCCAGGAAGTGGCCCACTTCCCGGAACAGCCAGGGCCGGCCCTGGGCGGCGCGGCCGATCATGACGGCGTCGGCCCTGGTCACTTCCAGCACGTGCCGGGCCTTCTCCGGCGTGGTGATGTCGCCGTTGGCGATGACCGGGATGCGGGCTTCCGCCTTCACCGCCGCGATGGTCTCGTACTCCGCCTCGCCGCTGTAGCCGCAGGCCCGGGTGCGGCCATGGATGGCCAGGGCCTGGATGCCGGCCTCCTGGGCGATGTGGAGGATGCCGAGGGCGTTCTTGTGGGAACGATCCCAGCCGGTGCGGATCTTCAGGGTGACCGGGGTATCCGGCACGGCCTTCACCACGGCGTCCAGAATGCGGCCCACCAGGGGCTCGTCCTGGAGCAGGGCGGAGCCGGCCATGACGTTGCACACCTTCTTGGCCGGGCAGCCCATGTTGATGTCGATGATCTGGGCGCCCTCCCCCGCGTTGTAGCGGGCGGCCTCGGCCATCATGGCCGGATCGCTGCCGGCGATCTGCACGGAAACGGGCTCCACCTCGCCCTCGTGATTGGCACGGCGGCGGGTCTTGGCGGAACCGTAGAGCAGGGAGTTGGAGGTAACCATTTCGCTCACCGCCATGCCCGCGCCCATCTTCTTGCAAAGCTGGCGGAACGGCCGATCGGTGACGCCCGCCATGGGCGCGACGATCAGATTGTTCTTGAGCTGGAAGGGACCGATGCGCATGGGGAATCGTGGGGACGAAGCGGCGGACGAAAGCTGCGCATTTTATACGCAACCGAAGGCCATCAAAAGGGTGACTTGCGTCTCGAACCGCGCATGGGGAATCCGCCAGGCACCCCAAGCCCAACCTGCGTCGGCCCCGCAAGGGTCGGCGGTCGTTCAACGCCGGGCGCGTCCGCGACGGCCCAGGCCGGCGAGCAAGGCACTGCACAGGGCGGCAACGCCCGGATCGCCGGTCATCTGCGCGCGGACGATGGCACCTTCGATGATCAGCATGGCGGTGGCTGCGACGGTCTCGGGATGCTCCAGGCCCAGACGGCGAGCCACCTCCACCACGTAGGCTTCCAATTCCGCCTTGTGCTCCCTGGCGATGAGCACTTCCTCGCCGCCGGACGGCCCGCTTTCCGCCAAGGTATTGATGAAGGCGCAGCCACGGAAATCCGGCTCCCGGAACCAGGCTTCCAGCACATCGGCGATGACGGCCAGCCCGGCCCCCGGCTGCGTCAGGCCAGCCTCGACGCCCGCGCGGAAACGTTCCATCCAGGCCGTATGACGCCGGCGCAGGAAGGCGGCGATGAGATCGGTCTTGGAGGGAAAACTCCGGTAGAAGGACATCTTCGCCACTCCGGACTCGGCGATGATGCGATCGATGCCCGTGGCCCGCAGCCCGTCGCGATAGAACAGGCGGCAGGCGGTTTCCAGGATGCGGTCGCGAGCAGAGGTGGGCGGGCTGTCGGCCATGGCGGACATTTCAAATATCGATGACGCGATATTGACAGACAGATCTGTCTACACAAAGATAGAGACAGATCTGTCTCATCATGGCGAATTCCGGGACAGCCCTCTCTCCCCGCAACCACCGCCGGACCTTCCCGGCCAGGAGTCCCATCATGAATACGCCATCCGAAACCCGCCCGCCGCTGCCACCCTTCACCCGGGAAAGCGCCGCCCAGAAAGTCCGCATGGCCGAGGACGCCTGGAATTCCCGCGACCCGGAACGCGTGGCCCTGGCGTACACGCCGGACAGCCGCTGGCGCAACCGGACCGAATTCGTCAACGGCCGCGCGGAGATCGTCCAGTTCCTGACGCGCAAGTGGCGCAAGGAGCTGGATTACCGCCTGATCAAGGAGCTGTGGGCTTGCGACGGCGCGCGCATCGCGGTGCGCTTCGCCTATGAGTAGCGCGACGACACCGGCAACTGGTTTCGCGCCTACGGCAACGAGAACTGGGAATTCGACGGGAGCGGCCTGATGGCCCGCCGCCACGCCTCCATCAACGACCTGCCCATCCAGGAATCGGAGCGGAAATTCCACTGGCCCCAGGGGCGCCGTCCGGATGACCACCCTTCCCTGAGCGAGCTGGGACTGTGACCATGGCCCGCGACGACAAAGCCATGGGCGGAAGCCCGACTGACACTTACCTCCACGACGGCGAGCGGGAAGCCCAGCAGCGTTTCGGCGTGGCGGGCCACTGGCGGCCGGACATGCTCGCCAGCATGTTCAAGCGCAGCATCCCGGCGAGGCTCGCCACCCATATCGAAGCCTTGCCATTCTTCTTCATCGCCACGGCGAACGCCCGAGGCGAGTGCGATTGCAGTTTTCGCGGGCGCGAACACAAAGCCTCCGGCGAGCCCTATCCGCTGGTCAAGGTGCTGGACGAGCGCACCCTGATATTCCCGGATTACCCGGGCAACAATCTGTTCAACTCCCTGGGCAACCTGATCGAAAACGGGCACATCGGCATGCTGTTCATCGACTTCCAGTCGCGTACCCGGGCCAGAATCAACGGCACCGCGACAATCATCGAGGAGGCCGGCGCCTTCGCCCACATCTGGCCCCTGGCCCGGGGTTACATCTCGGTCACGGCAGAACAGGTCTATGGCAACTGCAAGGCCCGCATTCCCAGCATGACTCTTGCGCTCCCGGCCGACAGCGACCACCAGGAAGGCTGATGCTCCTGTGACGGCTATCGCTCAGGCAGCCTTCTTCATGTGCTTCTGATAGAGGAACTCCAGCACCTGGCCGCGCAGATGGTGGTAGTGGGGGTCCTCGGCCAGCTTGAGCCGGTCGCGCGGACGCGGCAGGTCCACGGTGAGGATCTCGCCGATGGTGGCGGCCGGGCCGTTGGTCATCATGACGATGCGGTCCGACAGCAGCACCGCCTCGTCCACGTCGTGGGTCACCATGAGGGTGGTGGCGTGGGTCTCCTGGACGATGCGCATGAGCTCGTCCTGGAGGCCGGCCCGGGTCAGGGCATCCAGGGCGCCGAAGGGCTCGTCCAACAGCAGCACCTTGGGCTCCATGGCCAGGGCCCGGGCGATGCCCACCCGCTGCTTCATGCCGCCGGAGATCTCGTTGGGATGCTTGTGCATGGCATGGGCCAGACCCACCAACTCCAGGGCGGCCTGGGTGCGTTCCTTGAGCTTCGCCTTGGATTCCTTGGCGCCGAACACCCGTTCCACCGCCAGGTAGACGTTGCCGAAGCAGGTGAGCCAGGGTAGCAGGCTGTGGTTCTGGAACACCACGGCCCGCTCGGGACCGGGACCGGCGATCTCCCGCTCGGACAGGAGCAGGATGCCGTCCGTGGGGGTGGTGAGGCCCGCCACCAGGTTCAGCAGGGTGGACTTGCCGCAGCCCGAGTGGCCGATCAAGGCGATGAACTCGCCCTGCTTCACGGTCAGATTGATATCGGTCAGGGCCGTGAACTTGCCCTTCTTGGTGTCGAACACCATCTTGGCATTCTCGATGTGCAGGTAGTTGTGCATGGCTTTTTCCGTTAGGCGTTAGGCGAGAGGCGTTAGGCGAGAGGCGTGAAGCGGGGGGCGCGCGCGATGGACGCCTCGCGCCTCACCCCTCACGCCTCACTCATAGTTGAACCGCTTGGCGATCAGCATCAGCCCCTGCTCCAGCAGCAGGCCGACGATGCCGACGATGAAGATGGCGATGAGGATGTGTTCCACGTTCAGGTTGTTCCACTCGTCCCACACCCAGAAACCCAGGCCGGTGCCGCCGGTGAGCATCTCGGCGGCCACGATCACCAGCCAGGCCACGCCCATGGACAGGCGGATGCCGGTCATCAGGTGGGGCAGCACGGAGGGGAAGAGGATGCGGGTGAAGATCTTCCATTCGGACAGGTTCAGCACCCGCGCCACGTTCAGGTAATCCTGGGGCACCCGGGAGACGCCGGCGGCGGTGTTGAGAATGATGGGCCAGATGCTGGAGATGAAGATCACCCACAGGGAGGCCGGCTCGGTCTCCTTGAACACATACAGGCCGATGGGCAGCCAGGCCAGGGGCGAGACAGGGCGCAACAGACTGATGATGGGCGAGGTCATGCCAGCCAGGAACTTGAAGCGGCCGATCATGAAGCCCAGGGGAATGCCCACCAGGGCGGCCAGGCCGAAGCCGGCGCCGACCCGGTAGAGGGAATGCAGGATGTTCCAGCCGATGCCCTTGTCATTGGGGCCGTTGTCATAGAACGGGTCGGCAAAGAGTGTCTGGGCCGATTCCCAGGTCTTGGCCGGGCCAGGCAATCCATGTTCTCCACCCGTGCTGGAGACGATCTGCCAGAGCAGCACGAAGAGCGCCAGACCGATGACGGGTGGCAGGAGGGCACGGAAAAAATTGCCGAGGGATTCCAAGAGGTTCTGGCCCCGCTCGGTCTGGAAAAAGGGTGTGGGCCGTGGCTTCGCCGGGGCTTCGACGGGGGCGGTACTCACCGGCACGGTATCGGGCTTGTTCATGATGTCCTTCAGACTGCCTTCGTTGAATGTCACTGCGCTCATGGCGGGCTCTCCTGGTTTGCTGACTCTCCCCACCCCAGCCCTCCCCGCGTGCGGGGAGGGAGCCAGGCCCGGTCTGCCCCTCCCCCGCGAGCGGGGGAGGCCGGGAGGGGGAGGCGTGGTTACGCCTTCACCTTGAATCCGTCGGCATAGGCCTTCGGGTTCTTGCCATCCCACACCACACCATCGATGAGTTTGGAGGTACGCATATCCGACTTGGGCACCGCCACCTTGGCCATGGCGGCGGCGTCCTTGTAGAGGGCGATCTGGTTCACCGCCTTGGCCACCGCCAGGTAATCCGGGTGGTCCTTCAGCAGACCCCAGCGCTTGTGCTGGGTCAGGAACCACATGCCGTCGGACAGATAGGGGAAGTTCACGGCGCCATCGTTGAAGAACTTCATGTAGTTGGCGTCTTTCCACTTCTTGCCCAGGCCATTGTCGTAGTTGCCCTGCATGCGATCCTCGATGACCTCGTATTCGGTGTTCACATAGGACTTGCCGGCGATGATCTTGCCCACCTCGGGCCGGTTGGCCATGGTGTCAATGTACTTGGAGGCATCCAGCAGGGCGGCCACCATGGCGCGGGCGGTGTTGGGGTATTTCTGCACGAACTCCAGGGTGGTGCCCAATACCTTCTCCGGGTGGTCCGTCCAGATGTCCTGGCTGGTCGCGGCGGTGAAGCCGATCTTGTCCCACACGGCCCGGGCGTTCCAGGGCTCGCCCACGCAATAGCCGTCCATCTTGTCGACGCGCATGTTGGCCACCATCTGGGGCGGCGGCACGGTGATGATCTTCACGTCCTTGAAGGGGTCGATGCCGTAGGTGGCCATCCAGTAATAGAGCCACATGGCGTGGGTGCCGGTGGGGAAGGTCTGGGCGAAGGTCCATTCCTTGGGCTCCGCCTTCACCAGCTTGGCCAGGCCCGGGCCGTCGGTGACGCCCTTGGCCTTGATCTGGTTGTTGAGGGTGATGGCCTGGCCGTTGTTGTTCAGGGTCATGAGCACGGCCATGTCCTTCTTGGGTCCGCCCACGCCCAGTTGCAGGCCGTAGATGAGGCCGTAGAGCACGTGGGAAGCGTCCAGTTCGCCGTTGGAAAGCTTGTCGCGCACGCCCGCCCAGGAGGCCTCCTTGCTGGGCACGATCTTCAGGCCGTACTTCTTGTCGAAGCCCTTCTCGGCGGCGATGGCCACGCTGGCGCAGTCGGTGAGGGGGATGAAACCGATCTTCACCTCGGGCTTCTCGGGGGCGTCGGACCCCGCCGCCCAGGCGGCACTGCGCACACCTGGGGGGACGAGAGACATGAGGGCGGCGGCGGCTGACATGCTGGCGGCTTTCTTCAAGAAATCACGTTTTCCATCGTTGACGGCAGGCTGCTCGTGGCCGGGCGGGATAATGTCCATTTCAAAACTCCAAAAAAAAGCGGCGTCCGACCCCGGGTGGGGAGGGACGCCGTTGTCCAAGTTACATCTGCGAAGGAGCGACACGGCCGGCGCGCCGTTGCGCCGGTCAAGTGGCATACAGCAATGGCCGTGCCAACCCGGGTTTCTTGACCTTAGTCATTGAATCCAAAGGGATACCACCAATGATCGCTTGACAGCGCACCAATCATGGTCAGAGGAAACGCACAGAAGCTGGGCAAAAATCCCCGGCTTGTCTCCATTTCAGGGCGTTGCACCCCTACTGGCCGACGAAATCTTCCAGCGTGGCCTTCAGTTCGGCCTGCCAGGCCTTGAGAAACAGGCGGGCTTCACCCGTGGGAAACTCCCCCAGCCAGGGCTCGAAGTCGTCGCTGAGCACCGTCACCCGGCCTTCCCGCTCAATCAGGGTAAGGCGCAGGGGCAGCAGGTTGAGCAGGCGCGGGTCCGCCGCCTCGGCCCAGCGCACCGCCGTCTCGCTGCCGACGAACAGGATGCGCACATGGGGATCCTCGAAACCCCGCTTCACCAGGGCGCTGTCGATGGGCTGCACCTTCACCAGCACCAGGTCGTGGTTGGCCGCCGCCAGGGTCAGGTCGTCCACGGCCTGGCGCAGGGAAACGGCCTTGGTCACCGAGACGGGCTCGGCGCGGGCGGCCAGGGCCAGCAGGCCGGCAATGATCATCAAGAGCACCCTCACAGGGTCGCCTCCTCCAGGATGGCCAGGTAGTCCCGTTTCAGCTCCAGGCACTCCTCGTGGAGGGGAGGATTGTCGAAACTCTGGGTCACCCAGACCGGATTCACCGCCATCAGGTCCACCCCGGTCGGGGTCTCCACCAGGGTGACGCGGCAGGGCATGAGCTGGGCGGCGCGCGGGTCCAGGCGCAGGGCCCGGTCCATCTTGGCGAAGTTGCAGAAGTAGAAGAGGCGCACCGAACGCACTTCCTGGGCGTAGGGCACCAGCCGGCTGTCGATGGCCTGCTGGCGCACGAAGGTGTAGTTATGGTTGACCACCGCCTGGGTCAGGGCGGCGACGGCCTGGTCCATGGTCCGGCCCTGGGCCGTGGCGGAGAGGATCATGGGTTCCGGCTCGGCGGCCCGGGCGAGGCCGGCCCAGCACACCAGCGCCAGCAGGAAGAGGTATCGAAGCGGTTGGGACATGGAAACTCCTGAAACGGCCCGTGGGAATCCATGCTCCCACGCGCCGGTTTCAGCATAGGCCATGCCACCTGCTCCCGGCATCAAGCCGGGAGAATGGAGGCGAACCCGCAACATCCGGGCTCAGCCCGGCATGGCCTCCATGACGATCCGGGCCACGTCCGCCAGCCGCTTGCGCTGGACCATGGCCTCCCGGCGCAGGGCCTGGTAGGCGGCCTCTTCGGAAAGCTTCTGCACCTTCATGAGGCGGCGCTTGGCCTGCTCGATGAGCTTGTGATCATGCAGTTCCTGGCGGGCTCTCAGCATGTCGTCGCGCAGGGACTGCCAGGCCTCGAACTGCACCTGGGCCAGTTGCAGGATGGGTTGCAGGCGCTCGCTTTTCACGCCGTCCACCACGTAGGCGGTGACGCCCGCCGTCACCGCCGAATGCATGGCCTCCCGGGAATCGTCCTGGCTGAACATGACGATGGGCCGGGGCGAGGATTCGCTCATCACCACGATCTGTTCCAGGGTGTCGCGGCTGGGCGAATCCACATCCATGATGATGGCGTCGGGCTCCAGCTCGTCCACCCAGTCCGGCAGGTTGATGGCCCGGTCCAGCCGGCCGATCAGGTGATGATCCGGCGCATGCTCGGCGAGGCTCTTGAGCAGGGTTTCCAGCCGCCGCTTGGATGGGCTGATGACCAGGATCTTGAGGGCCTCGCCCATGGGGCGCTCAACCGGAGGTGCGGGAGACGTTGGCGTGGAACAGGGCCTTGTGCACGTCGCCCAGGGAAACCATGCCTTCCAGCTTGTCGCCGTTGGCCACGGGGATGCGCCGGAAATTGTGGCGGACCATGGTGGCGGCCGCCTGCATGGCGGGCATGTCCGGCCGCACCGAAATGACGCGGGTGGCCATGACGTCGGCGGTCCTCAGGTTCATGACTTGCCGATACTCGGCCTCCATGGCGGCATAGTCGATGCCCAGCAGGCCATCGCGGAAATCCCCCAGGGTGGGAAAGAGCTTGGAGAGCACGTCCTTCTCGGCGATGAAGCCGGCCAGAACGCCATCGCGCAGCACCGGGAGGCCGGAAAGGCGATACAGGCACATGATGGAGGAAACTTCCAGCAACGGGGTCTCCGGCGTCACGAAGCGGATGTTGGTGGTCATGATTTCCTTAACGACCATGATGCTCTCCAAGGGTAGGTTGACGAAGTTAGCCTGCCACCAGCAGGTAGACAAGCAGCAGGTTGAACATGATCGAGATAAAAGCCACGGCTTGCCAGAAGCGCAACGGGTCGCGCTCCAGGGCGGGCACGGACCGCCGCCGTGACAATCGTGCCGCTTCGCCACGCTGGAGGGCAAGCAGAAACTCCTCGGCGGTCTCGAAGCGCTGTTCCGGCAGCCGGGCGCAGGCCTTGAGAATGACATTCTCCAGCCAGGCGGGCATGTCCGGCCGATAGCGGCTGGGCGGCACGGGCTCGCCGAAGCGGGGATGCTGAAAGGGCTCCACCTCGCCGTAGGGGTACTTCCGGGTGAGCAGGTGGTAAAGGGTGACGCCCGCCGCGTACAGGTCGGTCCCCGGCCCGGCCTCGCCCTGGGCGAACAGTTCCGGCGCCAGGAAGCTGGGGGTGCCCGGCACCGCCCCGGCCTCGCTGGCCGGGCAGGAGGGGCACCAGGCCACCCCCAGGTCCAGCAGGCGCAGCTTGCCGGCGGCATCCAGATGCAGGTTGCCGGGCTTCACGTCCCGGTGCAGAACATCCAGCCGATGCAGGGCGCCCAAGGCCTTCATGAGCCGGATACCCAGGCCCGCCACCTCGGCGCTGGTGAAATGGTGGCCGGCATCCAGGCGCTGCTGGAGGGAAACCCCCTCGTGCCAGCTTTGCACGAAATACAGGTAGTTCCGTTCCCGCAGCGGCAGGATTTCCGGCAGGTAATGGGAGCGCACCCGCTTCCCCAGCCATTCCTCCATCAGGAGCCGCTCGGCGGCCTCCCGGTCGCCCTCGAGGAGGGGCTGGAGGGTTTTCAGCAGCCAGACCTGGCCGGTTTCGGCATGGCGCACCCGGTACAACAGGGTGGCGCGGGACTCGTGGACCCTCTCCTCGACGAGGAAATCATCCAGCCGGGCGCCGGCCCGCAAAACCCCCGGCAGGGGCAGATCCCGGGCATCGGCGGCAGGCGCGCGATCCTCCTCGTCCAGGGCTATCACCCGCACCACCAGGGCGGTGGCGTTGTCCTGGCCACCCCGGGCGTGGGCTTCCCGCACCAGGGCGGGAGCCGCGAATTCCGGCGCCGGGTGCAGTTGCAGAAGGCGATGCAGCGCCTGATCCCCCAGGGGCTCCCAGACCCCGTCCGACACCAGCAGGAACCGGTCCCCCGCGAGCAGCTCGCCGTCGCCGAAATCGGGCATGACGTGGGTGTCCAGGCCCAGGGCGCGTTTCAGCACGTGGGACATGCCCGGCGTCTCCCAGACGTGGTCCTGGGTCAGTTGCTCCAGCAGCTCGCCGCGCAGCCGGTAGAGCCGGCTGTCCCCCACGTGGGCGTAGTGGTAGCGGCGCCCCCGCAAGGCCAGGGCGGTGAGGGTGGTGGCCATGCCGCCAGCCTCGTGGCGGGAAGAGACTTGTCCCACCAGCCAGCGGTTGATGGCCGCCAGCACCATGCCGAAGGAGTGGGGAATCTCCCAGGTCTCCGGCGTGGCGTAGAAATCCGCCAGCAGGTTGCGCACCGCGGTCTCCGCCGCCTCCCGGCCGTGGACGCCGCCGGAGACGCCATCGGCCACGACAGCCAGCACGCCCCGGGAAGCCGCCTGGGCCGCGTCCGGCGTGACGAAGCCGCCGAAATCCTCGTTACGTTCCCGGGGCCCCGTCTCGGAGGCGTAGCCGAATTCGAGCTGCATGGGCATGGTGGGATAGTCCGCGTGGGGGCGGGACATTGTCCCGCTCCCCCATCCTCACGGGAAGCTCAGACCCGGGCGCCGGAGACAGCCGCCGCGCCCCAGGTGGTGCGCCAGCGGGTCTTCACCGAAGACAGGCCCAGCAGGGCCACCACGCAGAGGCCGGCGAAGATCAGCAGGCCCATCTGGTAGCTGCCGGTGGCGCCCTTGACGTAGCCCAGGCTGGCCGCCAGGTAGAAGCCGCCGATGCCGCCAGCCATGCCGACGAAGCCGGTCATGACGCCGATCTCCTTGCGGAAGCGCTGGGGCACCAGCTGGAACACGGCGCCGTTGCCCACGCCCAAGCTGCCCATGCCGAGGATGAACCAGAGCAGGGCCAGCCAGCGGCTTTCGGCGCCGAAACTGACGATGGTGATGAAGACCGCCGCCAGCACGTACATGGTGAGCAGGGTGCGGATGCCGCCGATGCGGTCCGCCAGGGCACCGCCGATGGGCCGCACCAGGGAGCCGGCGAAGACGCAGGCGGCGGTGAAATAGCCGGCTTCCACCGGTGACATGCCGTACTGGTCGTTGAAGTAGATGGTGAGGCTGGAAGCCAGGCCCACGAAGCCGCCGAAGGTGCAGAAGTAGAAGAACATGAACCACCAGGCGTCCTTGTCCTTGAGCACGTGCAGGTACTGGTTCAGGGACTTGGGCGGCGGGCAATCCGGCGCGTCCTTGGCGAACAGCGTGTAGACCACGAAGGCCAGGCCGACGGGGATCAGGGCCAGGCCGAAGACGTTGTTCCAGCCGTAGGCCACGGCCAGTCCCGGCGCGAACAGGGCGGCCAGCACCGTGCCCGAATTGCCGGCCCCGGCGATGCCCAGGGCGGTGCCCTGGTGCTGGGGCGGGTACCAGCGGGAGGCCAGGGGCAGGGCCACGGCGAAGGCGGCGCCAGCGAAGCCCAGGGCCACGCCCAGCACCATGACCTCGCGGAAGCTGTGGATGCCTGCCAGCCACGCCCAGGCCAGGGCGGCGATGACGATACCCTGGCCGATCCAGCCCGCCTTCTTGGGTTTCAGGTGGTCCACCAGGACGCCCATCACCACCCGCAACAGACCTCCGGCCAGCACCGGCGTGGCCACCATGAGGCCCTTCTGGTAGGGCGTGAGCCCCAGGCTGGCGGCGATCTGCACCGCCAGGGGTCCCAACATCACCCAGATCATGAAGGCGATGTCGAAATACAGGAACGCCGATAACAGCGTGGGGGTGTGGCCGGACTGCCAGAATCCCTTGTTCATCACTAACTCCTAGTCGCAGAAAAATTCGCAGATATTTTTTTCGCCGCGCCGGTCATGCCGGCGCGGTCGGGTACTACGGGCAAGACTCAGTGGCTGTCGGGCACCACCCCCAGCTGGGGCATCTCGGCCAGCCCTGTTTCTTTGGCGTGCTCGACGAAGCCCTTGTTGCGCCAGAAGAAGGCGCCGGGCATGGTGGTGGGAATCACCAGCACGTAGAACAAGGCACGGCCCAGGATGGCCGCGGCCATGGCGGTGACCAGCAGGGGCGCGAACAGGCTGGCGGAGCCGGTAAGCGTCAGCAGCGCGGCCAGCGCCAGCGACAGGCCCAGCAGGCCGTTACGGATCAGGTAGGGCCAGCCGTAGCGGGTGGTCTGCTCGTAATGGGACGCGGCGCCCTCGTTGCCCCGCTGGTTCATGGCCCGGGCGTGGGCCCAAAGACCGATCCCTTCCAGGGCGAAACCCAGGGCCATGAGGCTGCCCAGGGCGGCGGCATCCTCAGCGGTCATGGCACCTTGGGCCAGGCCCAGCAAGCCCAGCAGCAGACCGCCCAGACCCAGGCCGGTGCCGATAAAGCTGGAGCCGGTCTGCCAGTGGTCCCAGAAAGGCCGCGCCTTGATGCGGTAGAGCTTGACCATGTAGTAGCCGCCGAAGGCGATGCCCACCAACCCCGCCAGCATGGCCGCCGGCTTCAACAGCTCCGCGAAGGGGAAGCCCGGGAACAGGGTGAAGAAGGTGGTACCCGCCAGGCCGCCGAAGAACAGGGACACGCCGGCGATTTCCCGGCTCACCGGCGACAGCCGCCAGTTGTTGAAACCCCGGTAGAAGCGGTGGGGTTTGCCCAGGTGCATGTTGAGCTTGAACAGGCCGAAGCTCATCAGCGCCAGCATGACGATGAGGGTCAACCCGGAGTCGAGGCCGGCAAAGGCGCCGGACATCAACATCACGAAGGCCCCCATGACCGACTGGGCCGACAGGGTGAAGGCGATGTGGGCGTTCTCGTGGGAACCCAGCAGTTTCTTCAGGTTCCACTGGCGCGTGAAGCCGTACTTGGGGTCCAGCACCGGCTCGAACTTCCCGTTGCCGTCGTCCTTGTGGTACTTCAGCGGCGTGCTGTCCACCCGCACCATGTCCCGCTGGGTCACCCGGGTCTGCTGGAAGCGCACGTTCGGATGGGTGATATCGGTGCGCGGGAAGCCGGGGATCTCCGTCTTGGCCTGGCTGCGGCCTTCCGGGATGTTCTCGACCACACCGAAGTCCAGGGCCTTGCCCAGGCAGGCGGAGACGCAGGCGGGCTTCAGGCCGACTTCGAGGCGGTCCACGCACATGTTGCACTTGGACACCTGGCCCTTGACGGGGTCCAGCTGGGGCGCGTTGTAGGGGCACACCCAGGTGCAGTAGCCGCAGCCGAAACAGATGTCCGGGTCCTGCAAGACCGCGCCGTATTCCGCGAACTTGGTGTAGGCCCGCGTCGGGCAGCCCTTCAGGCACACCGGGTTGTCGCAGTGGTTGCAGGCCATGGAGATGTTGATGCGCTGGTAGTTGGGGTAGGTGCCCCCTTCCACGAAGCCCACGGACCGGAAAGCGATGTGGGCCGGGTTGTCGTTCTTCTCCGAGCAGGCCGCCTCGCAGGCGTGGCAAGCGATGCAGTTGTCGGCGTTGAAGAAGAAGCCGTGCTGCTTGTAGCGGTTGGGATTGGGGCCGATGGCCTCGTCGCCGTTGATGCGCAGGCTCTGGCCGCGCAGCTCGTGGCCTTCGGGCACGGTCTCGATGGAGGTGCCATAGCGGTTCTTCTCCAGGCTGACCGGGTCCTTCAGCCTGGCGTATTCGGGTTCGTTGGGGCGGACGGGAAACATGTTTGGGCTCCGGTTTTACTCCCCTCCCCCGCAAGCGGGGGAGGGGCTGGGGGAGAGAGGGTTTTGAACGACAGTCAAAAGCATTTCCCCCTCCCTAACCCTCCCCCGCTTGCGGGAGAGGGGATGGATGTTCACGATGATCATCAGAACTTCCGCATTTCCATGGACAGCCTGGCCGCTTCCGCCTGGTCGGCGATCCTCTCGATGCGGATGGCGGACTGCTTGTAGGCAGGCTGGCGGGAATGGGGGTCCAGCAGGCCCAGGGTCAGGCGGTTGGCGCAGTCGTGGAAATGGAAGGGCAGGAACACCATGTTCTTGGGCACCCGCTGGGTGGGCTGGGCCATGGCCACGGCATCGCCGCGCCGGGACACCATGCGCACGTACTCGCCGCGCTGGATGCCTAGCTCCGCCGCCAGATCGGGATTGATCTCGATAAAGGGGATGGGGCTGAACTTGTTGTTGTTGCCGATCTTCCCGGTCTTGGTGCGGCCGTGCCAATGCTCGATGAGGCGGCCGGTGTTGAGCCAGATGGGGAACAGCTCGTCCGGCACCTCGTTGTTGTCGATGAACGGCAGGGGGATCAGCTTGGCCCGGCCATCCGGGTAGCTGAACACGCCATCCACGGTGTACAGGCGTTTGCCGCCCTTGGGCGGGGCCTCGCCGCGTTCGCGCTGGTCGAGGGTGTAGGGCCACTGCACGCCCCGGTTCTGCTCCAGCAGTTCGTGGTCCATGCCGGAGATGTCGGCCAGGCGGCCCTTCGAGATGCGGCCCATCTCCAGGAAGATGTCGCCGGCCTTCTCGGGGAAGTTCACCTTGCCTTCCTTGTTGAAGCGCTCGGCGACCCGGTTGAAGATCCACAGGTCGGGCTTGGCTTCGGCGGGGCAGGCGGTGACCGGCTTGACCCGGTTGATGCGCCGTTCGGTGTTGGTCATGACGCCGTCCTTCTCCGCCCAGGTACCGGCGGGCAGGTAGACGTGGGCGTACTGGGCGCTCTCCGTGTCCTCGTAGCAGTCCTGCACGCAGCAGAACTCCAGCTGCTCCATGGCCTTGCGGATGCGGGCCGTGTTGGGCAGGGACGACATGGGGTTGGTGGCGATGAGCCACATGCCCTTGATCTGCCCGGCCTCCATGGCCTGGTAGATGTCGGTCTGGTACATGCCCCGCTTCTTGGGGAAGAACTCCGGGTCCACGTTCCAGAACTTGGCGATTTCCTCCCGGTGTTCCGGTACTTCCAGGTAACGGAAGTTGGGCAGGCCGGAGCAGGAGGACCATTCCCGGGTGCCCATGGCGTTGCACTGGCCGGTGATGGACAGGCTGGTGCCGCCGGGCTTGCCGATGTTGCCGGTGATCAGGGCCAGGTTGTTGATGCCCACCACGCCGTCGGAGCCGTGGGTGGACTGGTTGATGCCCATGGTCCAGATCTGCATGGCGGCCTTGGCCTTGGCGAAGGTGCGGGCCACCACGCGGATGGTGTCCTCGTCGATGCCGCAGACCTTGGAGGCGGTGACCGGGTCCCACTTCTCCACTTCCGCGCGCAGGGCCTCGATGCCGTTGGTGTTGGCGTCGATGTAGCGCTGGTCGTGGAGGCCCTCCTTGAAGATCACGTGCATGAGGGCGTTTTGCAGCACCACATCGGTGCCGGGGGTGATGGGCAGGTGGATGTGGGCGTTCTGGGCCAGCATGGTGACCCGGGGGTCCACCACGATCAGGGGGAAGCCCCGCTTTTCCTGGGCCTCCTTCATGCGCCAGTAGATGATGGGGTGCTGCTCGGGCAGGTTGGAGCCCCAGGCGATGAGGCAGTCGGTGTGCTCGAAGTCCTCGTAGCAGCCCGGGGGGCCGTCGGAGCCGAAGGAACGCTTGTAGCCCGACACGGCGGAGGACATGCACAGCGTCGTGTTGCCGTCGTAGTTGTTGGTGCCGATGAGGCCCCGGGTCAGCTTGCCCAGGGTGTAGAACTCCTCGGTGAGCATCTGGCCGGTGGAAATGATGGCGAAGGAGTCCGGGCCGTATTTCGCCTGGATGCGGCGAATCTCATCGTGCAGCTTGTCCAGGGCCGTGTCCCAGGTCGTCCGCTGCCAGCCGTCATGCCAGCGTTCCCGCATCTTGGGAAACAGGCCCCGGCCGGCGGAGGTGAACAGCTCGTGCTCGAAGATGCCCTTGAGGCACAGCTTGCCCCGGTTCACGTCGGCGTCGGCCACGCCCCGGGAGGCCACGGGCTTGCCGTCCCCGTTGATGCCCACCTCGATGGAACAGCCGGTGGAGCAGTAGCCGCAGGCGGCATACCGCCATTCCACCACGCCCTTGTCAGCGATCTTGATGGGGTTCTTCTTGCTACGTCCGAACAACATGATGCGTCTCCTCAGGCCAGCTTCAGGAACACCTGGCCGCCTTCCACCTTCGCGGCGTAGGTGCGGGCGCAGCCCTTGTCCGGCAGCACCGCCTCGCCGGTGGCGAGATCGATCTTCCAGCTATGCAGGGGGCAGGTGACCAGGCCGCCGTGGACGATGCCTTCCGACAGGGGGCCGCCGCGATGGGGACACTTGTCGCGCACGGCGAAGATGTCGTCGGTGACGGTACGGAACACGGCGATGCGGTTCACCCTGTCGTCGTGATCCAGTTCCACCACCCGCGAACCCTGGCGGGGGATGTCCTCGAGGCTGGCGATGGCGATCCAGTCTTTCATGATCTCTTCCTTCAAGCAGTGATGCGGATGGGCTGGAACTCGTGGGCGGCACCGCCTTCGGCGCGCTCCTTCCAGGGGTCGATCTGGGCGAATTGCTGGCCGAACTTGAAGCGTTCGTAGAGCGCAGCGCGACCCTCGGCGTCATCCACCACCTTGGCCTTGATGTGGGCCAGGCCGACCCGCTCCACCCAGGGGGCGGTGCGTTCCAGGTAGTGGGCCTCTTCCCGGTAGAGCTGGGCGAAGGCGCCGGCGTATTCCATGACCTGTTCCTCGGTGTCCACCTTGGTGAGCAGGTCGGTGACCCGCACCTTGATGCCGCCGTTGCCGCCCACGTGCAGTTCGTAGCCGGAATCCACGCACACCACGCCGAAATCCTTGATGGTGGCCTCGGCGCAGTTGCGGGGGCAGCCGGAGACGGCCAGCTTGTATTTGTGGGGCATCCAGGAACCCCAGGTGAGCTGCTCCAGCTTCACGCCCAGGCCGGTGGAATCCTGGGTGCCGAAGCGGCACCAGGTGGAGCCCACGCAGGTCTTCACCGTGCGCAGGGCCTTGCCGTAGGCGTGGCCGGAGACGAAGCCGGCGGCGGAGAGGTCCGCCCACATGGCCGGCAGGTCTTCCTTCTTCACGCCGAAGAGGTCGATGCGCTGGCCGCCGGTGACCTTCACCTCGGGCACGTTGAATTTCTCGGCCACGTCGGCGATGGCGCGCAGTTCCTTCGGGTTGGTGAGGCCACCCCACATGCGGGGGACCACGGAGAAGCTGCCATCCTTCTGGATGTTGCCGTGGGCCCGCTCGTTGATGAAGCGGGACTGGGCGTCGTCCTGGTACTCGGCCGGCCAGCGGGCCAGCAGGTAGTAGTTGAGGGCCGGGCGGCAGGTGGCGCAGCCGTCCGGTGTATTCCAGTCCAGGGCCTGGAACACCGCGTCCATGGACTTGAGTTCCTGGTCGCGGATGGCGGCGATGACCTCGTCGTGGCTGTGCTCGGTGCACTTGCACAGGGGTTTCTTCGACGGCGCGGCGGAGTAGTTGCCGCCCACGGTGTGGGCCAGCACCGCTTCCACCAGGCCGGTGCAGGAGCCGCAGGAGGCGGAGGCCTTGGTGTGGGCCTTCACCTCGTCCAGGGTGAACAGCTTGAGGTCGCGGATGGCGGCGACGATGGTGCCCTTGCAGACGCCATTGCAGCCGCAGATTTCGGCGGAATCCGGCAGGGCCGCCACCCGCTCCGCCGGGCCGTGGCCCGAGTCGCCCAGATGGTGCTGGCCGAACAGGATGGTCTTGCGGAACTGGGAGATGTCGGTGCCTTCCCGCAGCAGGTCGAAGTACCAGGTGCCGTCGATGGTGTCGCCGTAGATGCAGGCGCCCACCAGCTTGTTGCCCTTGATCACCAGCTTTTTATACGTGCCGGCGGCGGCATCGGAGAACACCAGGGATTCGGTACCCGCGCCGCCCATGAAGTCGCCGGCGGAGAACAGGTCGATGCCGGTGACCTTGAGCTTGGTGGAGGTCAGGGACCCCTGGTAGCGGGCCACGCCGTGCTCGGCCAGGTGGTTGGCCGCGACCTTGGCCTGCTCGAACAAGGGGGCCACCAGGCCGTAGGCGATGCCCCGGTGGTTGACGCATTCGCCCACGGCATAGATGCGCGGGTCGAAGGTCTGCATGGTGTCGTTCACCACCAGGCCGCGATGGCAATGCAGGCCGGCGGATTCCGCCAGTTCGGTGTTGGGGCGGATGCCCACGGCCATGACCACCAGGTCGGCGGCCACGCTTTCACCGTCCTGGAACTTCACGGCGCAAACCCGGCCCGACTCGCCGCGCACCAGTTCGGTGGTCTGCTTGCGCAGCAGGAAGTTCAGGCCCTTGGCCTCCAGGCTGCCCTGCAACAGGCGCGCCGCCGGCTCGTCCAGCTGACGCTCCAAGAGCCAGTCGCCAAGATGCACCACCGACACGTCCATGCCACGGAGCTTCAGGCCGTTGGCCGCTTCCAGGCCCAGAAGGCCGCCGCCGATGACGACCGCGTGCTTGTAGTGGGCCGAGGCGTGGATCATCCTGTCCACGTCGGCGATGTCGCGGAAGCCGATGACGCCCTCCAGATCGGCGCCGGGAATGGGCAGGACGAAGGGCTTGGAGCCGGTGGCCAGCAGCAGCCGGTCGTATTCGGCGCGGGTGCCGTCATCGGTCTCCACGAAGCGGTTGCGGCGGTCGATCTTCACCACCTTCTTGCCCGTGTGCAGGGTGATGCCGCTCCGGTCATACCAGTCCCGGCTGTTCAGGATGATCTGCTCCACCGTCTGCTCGCCGGCCAGCACTGGCGACAGCATGATGCGGTTGTAATTGGGATGGGGCTCGTCGCCGAACACCGTGATGTCGTACTGATCGGGAGCCGCCTTGAGCAGCTCTTCCAGGGTGCGGACGCCGGCCATGCCGTTGCCCACCAAGACCAATTTCATGCGTGCCATGCGCAGTACCTCAGAAACACCGGGCAAAAAAAAACGGCATCCGCCCTGATAGGGAGCGGACGCCGTTGTCCAAAGATCGCTAGGCGAGGAAGCCTGGCTGAGGTTTAGCAATGGCCGTGCCAGAGTCGCAAACCATGAGAAATCAATGCGTTGCGATTCACCCAAAGAAAACGGCGCACCCTCGGGGTGCGCCGTGCACAGAAAATGGACTCAGCGGGCCGACAGGCTTTCCCAATCCATCCCGGGCAATTCCGAGAAAGCCTGCTTGATGCGCGCCCCCCAGGCTTCCCGCAGGTTCTTGAAATAGGCGTTGTCGGCGTTGATGCGGGCGCGCCGCTCGACCCGGAGGCTGTCCCGGGCATAGCAGAGCATGTCCAGGGGCATGCCCACGGAAAGGTTGGACTTCAGGGTGGAATCCATGGAGATGAGGGCGCACTTGGCGGCCTCGTCCAGGGGACTGTTCCAGTTGAAGATGCGGTCCAGGATGGGCTTGCCATACTTGGACTCGCCAATCTGGAAGTACGGCGTGTCGGGCGTGGCTTCGACGAAGTTGCCCGCCGCGTAGATGTTGAACAGGCGGGGCTGCTCGCCCCTGATCTGCCCCCCCAGCAGGAAATTGGCGTTGAAATCGATGCTGAAGGCGGAGAGGGAGCCGGCATCGCGGGTGTGGATCTCCCGCAGGCAATCGCCCACATGGCGCGCGGCCTCGAACAGGTTGGGGGCGGTGAGCAGGCTCTCGCCTTCCTTGCCCTGGCGTTCGAACAGCAGGCTCACCACCGCCTGGGTGATGGCCAGGTTGCCGGCGGAGAGCAGGACCAGGGCGCGCTCCCCGGGCTGCTCGAAGACGCTCATCTTGCGAAAGATGTTGATCTGGTCCACACCGGCGTTGGTGCGGGTGTCGGAAAGGAAGACCAGGCCGGCTTCCATCAGCATGCCCACGCAATAGGTCACGATATTCCCCTGTGAATGAAAAAGTTGAGAACTTCCGACCTTACCCCTCGTAGGGTCGGGACTGGCACGCTCCTTGCAAAGTTCAGGCCAGAACAGGAGCAGACCATGAGCAGCCTCATCGAGCATTATCCGTCAGCGGATTTCTTCGACGAACTGGTGGACGCGGAGCGCCACCCCCGTCCGGCGGCTCGCGCCCTGTTTCAGCATCTGGAAGCCCTGGACGCCGCCGGCCTGGACGAACGCCGCACGGCGGTGAACGCCGCCATCATGACCATGGGCATTACGTTCACGGTCTACAGCGAGGCAGGCAACATCGACCGGGCCTGGCCCTTCGACATCATTCCCCGGGTCATGTCCCGGAAGGAATGGGTACGCATCGAAGAAGGGCTCAAGCAGCGGCTCACCGCCCTGAATCTGTTCATCAACGACCTCTATAACGAGCAGCGCATCGTCAAGGACGGCGTCTTCCCCCTCTCAGTGCTGGATGGATCGAAGAATTTCCGTGACCAATGCAAGGGCATCACGCCCCGTTTTGGGGTCTGGGCCCATATCTGCGGCACTGATCTGGTGCGGGACAAGGACGGCACGGTCTACGTGCTGGAGGACAACCTGCGGGTGCCCTCCGGCGTGTCCTACATGCTGGAGAACCGGCAGTTGATGAAGCGCCTGTTCCCGGAGTTGTTCCAGGCCTCCGACATCCTGCCCGTGGACGACTACCCCACCCGCCTCCACGACACCCTGGCAGCCCTGTCGCCCCGGCAGGGGCAGCGGCCCGTGGTGGTGGTGCTGACCCCCGGCATTTTCAACTCGGCGTACTTCGAGCATTCCTATCTGGCCCAGAAGATGGGCGCCTTCCTGGTGGAGGGCAGCGATCTGGTGGTGCAATCGGACGACTGCGTCTACATGAAGACCGTCTCGGGCCTGCGCCGGGTGGACGTGATCTATCGCCGCATCGACGACGACTTCATGGACCCGGAAGCCTTCCGCCCCGATTCCGCCCTGGGCGTGAAGGGGCTGATGCGGGCCTGGCGGGCCGGCAAGGTGGGCATCGCCAACGCCCCGGGTTCCGGCGTCGCCGACGACAAGGTGGTCTACGCCTTCATCCCCAAGGTCATCAAGTACTACCTGGACCAGGAGCCCATCATTCCCAACGTGCCCAGCTGGCTATGCATGTACGACGAGGACAAGGAATACGTGCTGGCCAACCTGGACAAGCTGGTGGTGAAGCCCGCCAACGAGTCCGGCGGCTACGGCATGCTCATCGGCCCCCGCGCCACGCAAGCGGAGCGGGACCAGTTCGCCAAGCTGATCCAAGCCAACCCGCGCAACTACATGGCCCAGCCCACCCTGGCCCTGTCCACCGCCCCCACCCTGGTGGATCACCATCTGGAGCCGCGCCACCTGGACCTGCGCCCCTTCATCCTCCAGTCCGACAAGCTCTACTGCACCACCGGCGGCCTCACCCGGGTGGCCATGAAGGCCGGCTCCCTGGTGGTCAACTCGTCCCAGGGCGGCGGCGCCAAGGACACCTGGATCGTGGATATGGGAGAAGAATGATGCTGTCCCGCGTCGCCGAGAACCTCTACTGGATGGCCCGCTATCTGGAGCGGGCCGAGAACACCGCCCGCTTCATCAACAGCACCACCCAGGTGCTGCTGGACCTGCCCCGGGGCGCCTCCTTCGGCTGGGGCGTGCTGCTCAAGGCGGCGGGCCTGGACGCCCTCTACAACGAGCACTACGGCCAGCCCAACGAAGCCGACATCATGCGCTTCCTGATCCTGGACGAGCGCAACCCCAGTTCCATCGTCGCCAGCATCCACAGCGCCCGGGAGAACACCCGCACCTTCCGGGAAGTGCTGCCCATGGAGATCTGGGAGCGCATCAACGGCCTCTATCTCTACATCCGCGACAACGCCGGCCGCGCCACCCAGGGCCGGGGCCCGCGCTGGGAGGTGCTGAACGGCGTCATCGAGCGGCGCCAGTCCATCATCGGCCTGCTCACCGGCTCCATGAGCCACGACCTGGCCTACCAGTTCCTCAAGCTGGGCCGCAACGTGGAGCGAGCCGACATGACCACCCGCATCCTGGATGTGAACTCCGCGGTCCGTCTGCCGGAAAACGCCAACGCCGCCCAGACCGCCCGGGAGCGTCTCTGGATGAGCACCCTCAACGCCTTGTCCGCCTACCAGATGTACCGCCAGCACGTAGGGGTGCACGTGGACGGTCCCGCCGTGGTGAGCTTCTTGCTGGCCGACCCCCACTTTCCCCGTACCGTGCGCCATTGCCTGGGCGAGATCGAGAACTGCCTGTGCGACCTGGTGAACTACGAGGCGCCCCTGAACGTGGCGCGCCACGCCTGGAAGCGGCTGGAATCCATGCGCTTCGACGACGTCACGCCGGAAAGCCTCCATGAGAACCTGGACCAGATGCAGAAAGATCTGGCCGAACTTCACACCGCCCTCTCCCGCCAGTACTTCTATCTGCATCACCAGAGCGCCATGACCGAACCCACCCTGAGCCAGTGAGCCGCCCATGATCCCCCCCTCACTGGACTTTCCCCGCTACGGCGACAAAGAGAACTCCGACTTCTTCGAGGAATACCTGGCCAAGCTCCTGGAGGAGCGGGACCGCAGCGGCCTCACCAACGAAATCCGCCAGATCGACGCCCTCATGATCACCGTGGAGCCGGGCTGCTCCATCGCCTACGTGGGCGAGCTGTGCCTGATGACCCCCTACCACTACCTGGTGACCCTGGAGTCGGAAAGCCACTTCACCCACATCCTGCGCATCGACATGAGCGCCCCGGACGTGCTGGTGCGGGAGGTGAAGGACCCCAACACCCGGGGCATCTTCCGCAGCCTCAACGAGGTCTATCCCATCGGCGCCAAAAAACCCAATTCCCGCTACATGGGAGAAGTCTTCCGGGTGGGCAGCCTGCACGACGTGGTGGAACTGCAAAAATCCCGGGACGTGCGCTTCTTCGACCAGGACCAGATCCGCAAGCTGGAACTGCCGGGCAACATGGCGGTGGTGAAGCCCAGCCCCTACACCCACAACATCGTCGCTTACTGGGAACGGCCCGAGGCCAACATCCGGGTCTACTCCCTGGGGCTGTCCAGCATCCGGCCGGACGTGCAGGCCGCCTACGAGGCCGCCAAGGAAGCCCAGGACAAGCTGGCCCTGGACACGCTGCTGCTGCCCATCGACCACCTGGCCACCCGGGTCTACAGCCAGAACCGGGAGGCGGCCATCCTGGAGTACCTCACCCTCACCAGCTATTACTACTGGGGCTCCTACGACATCGCCGACCAGAACTCCTCCACCAACGTCACCAAGAGCGTGCATTTCGAGAACGAGCTGGAGAGCCCGGCCAAGGTGTTCACCGCCGCCAACCAGCCCTACTTCGTCAACCACCTGCTGCAACTGCCCTCCCCCACCGAAGCCTTCGTGCGCAATTTCGGCCCCCGCCTGCATCACATCGCGGTGGCGGTGAACGACGGCCATACCGGGGGCAAGGCCAACATCGACTATGTGGTGGACGCCCTGCGCGACTGTGGCCAGAACTTCCTGCTGGACGTGATCGGCAGCGAGGAGGAAGGCCTCAAGCAGATCTTCTCCAGCGCCTCCGAATACTCCAGCCTCATCATCGAGTACGTACAGCGCTTCGGCGACTTCCAGGGCTTCTTCACCAAGGGCAACGTGGCCCGCCTCACCCACGCCGCCGGCGTCGAGGAAAGCCTGCGCGCCCTGGACGCGGCGGCCCGGGCGGTGGACGCCGCCGCCACCAGCGGCGCCTGAGCGGCGCCCCACCCCACCCGGGAAGGCATGACGCCGGCGGTGGCCGGGCCGATAATCGGCACTTCGGTCCGACACCGCCGCCATGCTTCCCCAACGCCTCGCCTTCATCGACCTGGAAACCACCGGCGCCAATCCGGTGCGGGACCGCGTCACCGAGATCGGCATCGTCCTGGTGGACGGCGACCGGGTGGAGACCTGGTCCACCCTGGTGAACCCGGAGCGCGCCATTCCGGCCTTCATCCAGCAGCTCACCGGCATCGACGACCGCATGGTGGCCGGCGCCCCCACCTTCGCCCAGGTGGCCGATGAGCTGGCCGAGCGCCTCCACGGCTACCTGTTCGTGGCCCACAACGCCCGCTTCGACTATGGCTTCGTGCGCCACGAATTCCAGCGTCTGGGCCGCCGCTTCCGCGGCGAGGTCCTGTGCACCGTGCGCCTCTCCCGGCGGCTTTTTCCCGAGCACCACCGCCACAACCTGGACAGCCTGGTGGAACGGCACGGGCTGATCGTGGGCGCCGACCGCCACCGGGCCCTCACCGACGCCGACCTCATCTGGCAGTTCTGGCGCCTGGCCCGGGCCGGCAAGGGCGACGACGCCCTGCTGGAGGCCGTCCGCCACCAGCTCAAGCGCCCCACCCTGCCGCCCCACCTGGACCCCGCCCTGCTGGACGATCTGCCCGAAGGCCCGGGCGTCTACCTGCTCTACGGCGAGAACGACGTGCTGCTCTATGTGGGCAAAAGCATCAACCTGCGCCAGCGGGTACTGGCCCATTTCGCCGCCGACACCCGGGAATACAAGGAGATGCGCATCGCCCAGGAAGTGCGCCGGGTGGACTGGCGGGAGACCGTGGGGGAGTTGGGCGCCCTGCTGCTGGAGTCCCGGCTGGTGAAGGAAGGCCAGCCGGTGCACAACCGCCGGCTGCGTCGCCCCGGCGACCTGTGCGCCTGGCAACTGGAAGAGATCGCCCCCGGCGATTTCCGGCCCCGCCTGGCCCGGGCCGGCGACCCCGGTTTCGGCGGCGGAACGCTCTTCGGCCCGCTCTTCGGTCTCTTCCCCGGCCAGCGCCAGGCCACCGCCGCCCTGCGCAAGATCGCCGAGGCCCACGGCCTGTGCCCCATCGTCCTGGGCCTGGAGAAGGCCGCCAAGCCCGGCCGTCCCTGCTTCGCCCACCAGGTGGGCAAATGCCGGGGCGCCTGCGTGGGCAAGGAGGCCATCGGCCTGCACAGCGCCCGCCTCATGGCCGCCCTGGGCAAGCTCAAGCTCCAGGCCTGGCCCTACCCCGGCCCCATCGGCCTGGTGGAACGCGACGATTTCACCGACACCGAGGAAATCCACGTGGTGGACGGCTGGCGCTACCTGGGCAGCGCCCGGGACGAAGCCGCCGTGCGCGACCTCCTGGAGAAGGCCGGCGAGGCCGGCTTCGACATGGACACCTACAAGCTTCTCAAGGCCCATCTGGGCAAGGGGAAGATGCGGGTGCGGCCGTTGTGAAGCGGGCACCCGGCCCGGGAACCCCCGGCCCCCGCGTCGGCTCTGACCCCCATTGCCCCCAGCCGGAAGCGGGTCTTCCGGCGGACCCTCCGCCCCTGGACACGCGAATCCCACCGACATGAAAAATCCCGCCCGACTCACCGCCCAACTCACCACCCGACTCGCCGTCCTCATCCTCCTCCCCTTCCTGGCCGCCGGCCCCGCCGCCGCCCAGCCGGAGCCGCCGGCCACCGATGCGCCCCAGGCCATGGCGCTGCCCGATTTCTCGGCCATCGTCGCCAGCCAGGGGCGCTCGGTGGTCAACATCCACGTCCTGCGCGACCGTCCCGATTCCAGCGACGAAGCGCCAGGCGGGAAGGCGCCGGGCCTGCCCCGCTACACCCCGGGCCTGGGCTCCGGCTTCGTCATCCGCCCGGACGGCCTGATCCTCACCAACCGGCATGTGGTGGAAGGCGCCCGCAAGATCACCGTCAAGTTCGTCAACAAGCTGGAATTGCCGGCCCGGGTCGTGGGCGCCGACGCCCTCACCGACATCGCGGTGCTGAAGGTGGAGGCCCAGGGCCTGCCGGCGGTGACCCTGGGCGATTCCGACCAGCTCGTGGTGGGCCAGTGGGTGCTGGCCATCGGCGCGCCCTTCGGCCTGGAGCGCAGCGCCAGCCAGGGCATCATCAGCACCCTCAACCGCACCTTGCCCGACGACGACTATGTCCCCTTCATCCAGACCGACGTGCCCATCAACCCCGGCAATTCCGGGGGACCCCTGTTCGACACCCGGGGCCGGGTCGTGGGCGTCAACGCCCAGATTCTGAGCAAGAGCGGCGGCTACATGGGCCTGTCCTTCGCCATCCCCATCAACACGGCCATGGAGGTGGCCGCCCAGATCATCCGCTACGGCCAGGCCCGGCACGGCTGGATGGGCATCTCCACCCAGGAACTCAGCCAGGAGTTGGCCAAGGCCTACGGCCTGAAGCTGCCCCGGGGCGCCCTGGTCACCGAGGTGCGGCCGGGCAGCCCCGGCGAACGGGCCGGCCTGGAGCCGGGCGACGTCATCCTGGCCCTGGACAATCTCCCCGTGGTGAACAGCGCCGACCTGCCGCCCCTGGTGGGCGCCACGCCGCCCGGCCAGACCCGGGAGCTGACCGTGGCCCGGGAGGGCCAGCTCGGACGCCTGAAGCTGGTGGTGGGCGACCTGGAAGCCGGCCCCCTGGCCGGCAAGGCCGACAAGCCGGACAGCCGCGATCCGCGACTCAACGCCAGCCTGATGCGGCTGGACGACGCGGCCCGCAAGGTGCTGGGCGTCACCGCCGGCGTGGTGGTCAAGGACCTGGGCCCCGGCCCCGCCGCCGAAGCCGGCATCCTGCCCGGCGACATCCTGCTCAAGATGGGGCGCCAGCCCCTGGAAAGCCCGGAACAGCTCGGCCAGCTCCTCGACCAAGTCCCGGCGGGGCAGCCCGTCCCGATCATGATCAAGCGCCGGGAAGGCGTGCTTTTCCTGCCCCTCACCCTGCCCGCCGAAAAGGAAGGGCCAGCCAAGTCCTGAGCGATCCGGGCCGCCGCGCCTCGCCAAGGGCCAGTCCGCTTTGATGCCACGCACCGATTCCGCTCAAAATCCGGCAACGACTCGCCTTTGAAAGCGGCCAGCCATGCCCCCCTTCCACCACCTCCCCCGTCCGCCTCGCCTGCCCGGCATGGCCCTGGCCCTGGCCGGGCTGGTGTTCCCCGTAATCCCGGCCCAGGCCGCGGGTTGCAGCGGGCAGGGCATCGAAGTGCAGGTGCTGGGCTCGGGCGGCCCGGAGACATCCACCAAACGCGCCGCCAGCAGCTATCTGATCTGGCGGGACGGCCGGGCCCGGGTACTGGTCGACGCCGGCGGCGGCAGCGCCCTGCGGTTTGGCGAGGCCGGCGCCCGGATGGCCGACCTGGATCTGGTGCTGTTCACCCACCTCCACGCCGACCACAGCGCCGACTTCCCGGCCCTGGTGAAATCCTCCTATTTCGAAGACCGGCAGCGCCCCCTCCCCGTCTACGGCCCCCAAGGAAACGC
Organism: Thiobacillaceae bacterium; assembly: GCA_035332045.1. Classification (GTDB taxonomy): domain Bacteria; phylum Pseudomonadota; class Gammaproteobacteria; order Burkholderiales; family Thiobacillaceae; genus PFJX01. Next base: position 36,252 of record DAOQNK010000010.1, read on the forward strand.
GTCCTTCCCCTCCATGCCCAGGTTCATCCAGGCCCTTTTCAACGCCGACACCGGCGCCTTCAAATACCTGAGCGAATACCTCACCCCCGGCGAAGGCGCCTACCTGCTGCAACCCCGGGAAATCGTCCCGCCGCCCCATGGCCGCAGGCTTGCCTACGACAAGGACGGCATCAAGGCCTACGCCACCCCCGTGGAACACGGCATCGTGCCCGCCCTGGCCTGGCGCATCGAGGTCGATGGCCAACGCCTCGTCTTCAGCGGCGACACCAACGGCGACAACGGCAACCTGGAGAAGCTGGCGGCGGACGCCGACATGTTCGTCGCCCACAACGCCGTGCCGGAAGAAGCCACCGGCCCGGCCCGCCGCCTGCACATGCCGCCTTCGGTCATCGGCCGCATCGCCGCCACCGCCCGGGTGAAGCAACTGGTGCTCTCCCACCGCATGCAGCGCACCCTGGGGCGGGAAGCGGACACCCGGCAACGCATCGCGGAACAGTACAAGGGCGCCATCGTGTTCGCCGACGACCTTGACTGCTTCGCGGCCGGAAAACGGCCACTCGGCAGCCCGGCCCCCTGACGTGGGCACTGAATGGATAGTGCCACCCGCGGCGCCCCAACCAGGCAGCGGCGCCGCGCTTCACCCTATCCACGTGTGGGTGGTGATGTCCTCGCCGAGGCGGCGCCCAGGAAGGCGATGAAGCGGCGCGTGAAATTACAGCGGACGAGGATTACTGAGCTTTGCAAAAGTAAAGCCAATGCACTCCCCCTCCTCACCTCCCCCGCCAGCGGGGGAGGGGTTGTCTCCCTCCCCGCTGGCGGGGAGGGCTGGGGTGGGGAGAGGAGCGCAGACAACAGAGCGCATGGCATTACTTTTGAGAAAATTAGTAACCTTCTGCGTCACGCGTCTTTCACCTCAGACCGGCTGGGCATGCAGCCGCACACCCAGCGCACGGGCAACCTTGA
>DAOQNK010000011.1:0-32247 GCA_035332045.1 Thiobacillaceae bacterium
AGGTCATCACCCGTGGCGTCGTGACCCGGGAAGCGATCTCCGAGATCGACCTGCCTAACCTTGCAGGCGTCCTGGACATCGTGGTCTCCGACAGCCCGGAGATCAACCTCTCCGACTGGCTCTACGCCCGCATCGATCGGGCGGTGCGCCTGAAGCTCGCCCTGCGTTCCCCTGACGTGGTAGACGGCTATGACTGCGTCATCCTGGACGCTCACGGCGGCGCCGGCGCGGTGGAGGACGCGGTGGCCCTGGCTGCCGATCTCCTCATCTCCCCGGTGCGGCCCGATGTGCTGAGCGGCTCGGAATTCATGGACGGTACCTTGCGGATGCTGGAGCGCCTGGATGCCTCTAGTGCCATCGGCGCGGGGTTGGGGCCCATGAAGGCAGTGATCAACTGCCTGCGCCGCACCAATAACTCCCGCCTGGTGGCCGACACCATCCGCGCCAACTTCCTCCGCGCCCAGGGCCGGGTGACCGTGCTGGACACGGTGATCCCGGACGCCAACGCCTACCAGGCGGCAGCCACCGCCCAGGTGCCGGTGCATCGCTTCGACCGCCAGCGGGTTGGGGCCAACGCCTGCCCGTACGAACTCATGCATCGGCTTGCCTGGGAGCTGATCCCCTCCCTGCAAGGGGTGTACGCCGGAGGGATCGGACACACGAGGGCACAGGCTGCCTTTCCCCCACACGAGGCCGCCCATGCCGGATGAGCGAGCGCAGAATACTGGCCCGGTCCCTGCCATGGGTCTCCCCACGCCAGCCACGGACGAGCTCCGCCAGCGCCTGCACACCCGCCTGACCCTGCCCGGCCCGGCGGACGCTGCCGCCGGTCTCCAACGCGGCGACGACCTGGACGGCGCCCGCATCCTGGTACCGGTGTTGGACATCCGCCCTTACGACCGCAATCCCCGCCGCGCCCTCAACCCCCGCTTCGACGAGATCAAGGCCTCCATTCGCGCGGTGGGGCTCCTGACCCCCTTCAATGTCACCCGCCGCCCCGGCGAGACGCACTATATGGTCTCTGGCGGCGGCAACACTCGCCTGGCTATCCTTCAAGAACTGGTCCGGGAAGGCGAGACCCGTTTCGAGCGGGCGGAACTCACCTTCAAGGCCTGGCGCGGCGACGCGGAGGCCATCGCCGGACACATCGGCGAGAACGACCAGCGCGGCGAGATGAGCTTCTGGGACCGGGCCGCCGGCATCATGGACATCAAGGCCTCCCTGGAGGCCCAGAACGGCGGCACTCTCTCCCTGCGCCAGCTGGAGTCCGAGCTCAAGCGCCTGGGCCTGCCCGTGGCCCTGGCCAACCTCAGCCTGATGAAGTTCGCCCTGGAGCGCCTCGCCCCCTTGGGCCAGCGACTCACGGGGCTGGACGTCAAGCGTATCCAGCCGCGCATGAACCTGCTGAGGCGACTGGCAGGACTTTGGGAGATCGAAGAGGCCACGTTCCAGGAGCGCGTCATCGACCCGGCATTGCATGAACACGTCCTCGCCCTGGGGCCGGACGTCGGGGCCGCGACGGAACACCTCCTGCGGCGCTGGGATGCCGCCCTGGCCATGCATATCGGGATCGAGGGCAAGCGGCTCACCCAGATGCTCGCCGCCCTGGAGAAGACCCCGGGCGCGCAACGGCAGGACCTGGAACTGTGTGGCACCCAATCCACTTCCCCCTCCATGCCCCAGGCTGGTACGAGCTCTTACACCATCCCTGGCCCCATCACCCAAGACACCGAACCGGGCCCCCAGCCCTCTCCGGAACCTCCACCCATCACCCCGGAGCAGCTTTCTCCCCAAGACTTGGGACACCTGCTGCGCAAAACGGCCGAACGCCTGGCCCGGGCCGGTGGCGTGGCGGGCTGGTTTGCCCCCTTGGAGGGACTGCCCCTGGGCTATTACATGGAGGCCGCCCCGCTGCCCCAGGATGAGGAACAGGACCTGCGTGGCACCCTCTGGTGGCTGCTGGCGGCCGCCTCCGGGCAAATGGACCCCAACCTGGCCCTGTGCCTGCCCGAGGCCTCCCGCTGGCGGCGGGTGTATCTGCGGGAGGCGGGTATGGACGAGTCCGCCTATCCCTTCCTGGTGGAGGACGATCTCCTCGCCCACGCCACCCGGGACGGCCTGGCCGTCATCGATCCCTGGTCGCTGCTCCATCTGCTCCAGCACGAATCCCTGGCCGGGCAATGCCTGGAACTGTCGCGGCTGGCCGCCCGGGCGCGGACCGCCGATCCCATCGCCTACCGGCACCTGCTGGAGCCCACCCACCGGCGGGGCAGCGGATGATCGCCCTGGAAGATCCGCACCAGCGCCTGCTGGCCTTGTCCGTTCTGCTGGACCGGCTGGAGCAGGTCGAGCCGGCCGGCACTTCCGAGACGGGACTGAGCGTCCGGATGGTGGAACGGCTGCGGGGCCTGCGCGCCACCGAGCTCATCCGCCTCGCCGCCATCAAGCACCTCAGGATCGGCATCCGGCTGGACCCGGCCAGCCTCGACTATGCCCTGAGTACCCTGGACCGGCTGAACTCGGAATCCATGCTCCTGGAGCGCTGCATCGCCCACCAAGCGCCGCGGGCCCTGCTGGCCGAGCTCTTCGGTCCCCACGCGGTAACTCTGGCCATCCGCCATCGCCTGCGTCAGGGCGAACCCGCGCCGCGCGGCCGGCCGCCCTTGCCCGACCCGGATACCCGTGACCGCATCCATGCCAGCTGGCATGCCCTGCGAGACGCCGCCCTGCATCCGGCCGAGCGTTACCTGGCCCTGGCGGAGGACTATCCGGGCTACACCCTGGCCAGCCTGCATGCTGTGGTGCACGAATTCGGGGCGCGGCCATGAGCGGCGGCATGCGTCCACCATCCACCGCTCTCCGGCCCCTGGATACGGCCCTGATGCTGGACCTCCTGGACGAGCCCATCGTCTTCCACCGCGCCTACGTGCCCGTGGCCGGCGGCATCACTGCGGCCCTGTTCCTGTCCTACGCCGGTTATGCCTACGAGTCCCTCCCGGAGGACAGTGACGGCTGGTTCACTCGAACCCAGATCGAGTGGGAACGGGACACGGGCCTCACCCGCCGGGAACAGGAGACCGCCCGGCGCCAGCTCCGCGAACGCGGCCTGCTGGAGGAGCGTCGGGTGGGCATGCCTGCGGTGCTCTGGTTCCGGGTCAACTGGCGACGGCTGGGCGAGGCCCTGGAACGCCAGGCCGCCAAGCACTGGTCGGAGCGTCTCGGTGGATGACGATCCGCGCGCACGCCTCCAGGAGCTGAACCGCCTCAAGGCGTTGCTGGACGGCGACTACATCACCTACTTCCCGTCCCTCACCCCCCTCTGCGGCAGCCACAAGGCCGCCGCCTTGCTCTCCGTGGCCCTGGTCTGGACCCGCAACTGGCTGCGGCACCACCCCGAGCGCGATGGCTGGTTCTGGAAAACCCGGGCCGAGTGGCAGCGGGAGACGGGCCTGTCCCGGCACGAACAGGCGAGCGCCCGGCGCGCCCTGGTGGCGGCAGGGCTCATCCGGGAGACCCGGCGCGGCATGCCGGCACGCCTGCACTTCCGGGTCGATCTGGACCGGCTGGCCACGCGGCTCGCCGAAGCAGCCCAGACCAGACTCCCAGCTTGGGACTGGGACGATCCGATGCTGCGCCGGCTCCTGGGCCGGCCCGCGGCCCTGTACCGGCGCCTCGCCCTGGTGGCGGGGTCGCTCTCCGGTGGCCTGCTGCTCACCCATCTGTTGCTCGCCTGCCGCAAGGGCCTGGGCCTGGACGGATCCACCACGGGCTGGCTCAACTACTACCCCGACCTCATCGGTCGTCACTGCCGCCTCACCCGCCACGAAGTGGACGGTGCCCGGACCCGGCTCGCCGGCCTGGGCCTGCTGGAGGCGCGTTGGGCCAAGGGGCTGCCCGCCCGGCGGGTGGTGCGTCCGCATCTGGACCGGCTGCTCGCCACCCTGGCGCCCTGCGCCATCCAGGGAAGGGGGGAACCGGCCATCCAGCCCGGCACATCCCGCCATCCTGGCCAGGGACAAACCGGCCAACTGGGATTCGATGAACTGGCCGACAGGGCGGCGACAAACCGGACAACCGGTTGGCCTGTTTCCGGAAACTCGCCATCTGGCGCCAACCCGCAGCAGGAGGCGCTTGGCGGCCCGTCCTCGCGCGCGGGCGAAACACTGCAAGAAGTTAACACCTACCCACCCCCAGCCCCCTCCCCGGTGAAACCCGTTGCAGCACCGGTCGCACCGGGCAAGGACTGTGGGGGGAGTGGGGGCGAAGCACTCGTCGTGGCGGACCTACCCCTGGTCTTCTCCGGCAGCCTGCTGCCCGCCGAACAGGCGATGGCCCGAACCTGGCTCGCCGAGCTTGCCCCCGAACTGCGCCAGCTGGTGCTGGACGAGCATGCCGGCATGGTGCGAGGGCGGGAGATCCGCAATCCCCTGGGCTATCTGCATACCCTGGTCCGGGTCGCCCGGGCCGGCCGCTTCATGCCCACCATCGCCTACCGCGTCGCCCAGTCCCGCCAGAAGGCCGAAGCCCGGGCTGCTGCGCGGCTCCAGGACCGGGAAGCGCTGTGCCGGGGCCTCGACCCCACCGCCCGTCTGGCTGCCCGAGAGCACCTGGCGCGCATGCGGGCGCAGCTGGGCATGGGCGTGCTGGGGGCCGGGCGATGAGGCAGCTTCCGGGCGGAAGAAGTGTTCGCACTGCGAACACCCGGACTACCTCAACCCCGCCCACCGACTGGTGTTCGCACTGCGAACACTCACCCAAGCCGGAACCGAACCCGTGGTGTTCGCAGTGCGAACACCCTGCAAGTCCCCAAGCTGGCGCAGCCGACTCCGACCGGCATGGCCCTGCCGCAACCTGAACCCGAAAGGACCGTAATGAACCCAACCTCCACCCCGACTCCACCCCTGTCGCATCCCTTCCCCGACGGCTACGACCTGGAAGCGGAGCGCCTGGCCCTGGCCGACCTGCTCCAGGCGGAGCAGCCTGATGAGTCCGACCCCCGCTGGCCCCGGGTGATCGAATACACCGAGCGCCTGCACCAGTTCGAGGGGATGCAGTCGGCATGGCGGCTGCGCCAGGGGGCGGACGCCGTGGTGCCGGACACCGAGGCCGCCGTCCAGGCTGGCGGGCTGGTGGACGAGACGCCGGACGCGATGGTGCTGCACACCCAGGAGGCCCATCGGCTGTTCATGGGCCGGTCCCGGGATCCCCAGGGTCAGCTGCAGCCCATCGTCGGCGGCAAGCGGGTGGCTGCGGCCTTGCGTTCCATCTGGTATCTGTCCGGCAACGACAACCCCTACGCCGACTGGGCGCTCATTGACACCGGCGAGCGCATCCAGAGCCTCAAGGTAGCCCTGGATGAACTGGGGCGGGAGTGCGAACAGCGCCTCGAGGCCGCGGCCAGGAAGGGGCTGATCTTCTCCATCCTGAAGTCCCGGGAGCCGGTCTCCTTGGAACTGGGCTTCCGTTCCCCCTACGGCTACACGGTGGCGGGACTGATTGTGGAGTACGACTACCGGGTGCGCCAGGTGAAGACTCTGGTGCGCAAGGACCTGATGACCGACGACGAGGGCCGCAAGCTGATCCGGGAGGTGACCCGACGCATCCGGGGGGTGTTCGAGACCCCGGTGCGTTTCGAGCGCTACTTGATCCGCCAGGAACTGCGCGATTTGTCCCGCAGCGACTGGCTGCCCGGTGCGGACGCGGAGGCCGCCAAGCGGGTGCAGGCGGTGACCGGCATCTTCGGCGAGGTGCCCAAGCCGGTCTTCACCGGCAACGTGGCGCCCCGACATACCCGCCGCCGGGTGAACCTCAGCGAGCAGGAGCTCGCCCTGTTGCAGAAAGTGGCGGAGGGCGCCCTGGATCGGGAGTTCGCCGGGAATCCGGATACAGAAGGTGCCTTGCTGTGAGTCCCGCCGAGTCTCCTGGTGAGGTTGTCAGCACCTGGGGAGTGGACATAAAGGGCTTTAAGGGTAAGGGGGGCCAAGCGGAAGCCTGGGCCAGGCAAGTCCGAGCCCGGCTGGCCGGCGTCCATGGGGCCATGCGCGTCCTGGCCCGGGAGACTCGGGCGGTGCGGGGACATGACTTCAATCTGGCGGTGCATGCCCGGGGCAGGAACGGCCAACTCGTCCTGCGCTGGCGTCTGACGGGCCGGCCCGCCCGGCACGTGACCTGGGCGGCCATCGCGGCCCGGGTCGGCATGCTACCGCCCGCCCTGGCCCAGTGGTATAGGCGGGCCCATGAGGCGGCGCTGCTCCTCAACCATCAGGAGATGGCGGTGCGCCATGAGCTGCGGCTGGCCGAACGCTGCCGGGAGGAGGCGAGCTTGGCGAACCTGGACCATGAGCAGACCTATGAACCAGCCCGATGACCACCGCACCGTCATGAACTTCCGTGATCCACAGGGTGTTCGCACTGCGAACACCCTGATCGACGAGATCAACCGCCGGCCCCAGACAGGGGTCGGCCTCATCCACCGGCAATCGAAAGGAGCAATCATGCCGAACAGCTATCAAGGCACGGGCAACCTGGGTGACAGCCCCGCCCTCAAGACCGTCCAGGTCAATGGCGAGGAACGTAAAGTGACGGAACTGCGGGTCTTTTTCGACAACTACCGGCCGGATGGCCAGGGTGGTCTGGAGCAGACAGGCGGCCACTGGCTGGATGTCTCCCTCTGGGACTACAAGGCTGAACAGGCAGCCAGGCTGTTGCGCAAGGGGGCGCGGGTGTATGTGACCGGCCGGCTTGAGCTGGACAGCTGGACGGATCGGGAGACCGGAGAACCCAAGGAGAAGCTGCGTCTAGTGGCCGACGACGTGCTGTTGTCGCTGACGCGGGTGAAGGGAGTGGAGTTCGAGGCCAGGCGGGGGGAGGATGAATGCAACGCCACCTGAGTGAGCAGATATGACAGCTTCCCCGGAGAGAGTTGTCACTCCGGGGTGATATACCGTCCGGCAGGCCATCGGCCAAGGACTAAACCGCTCTCGCGGTAGGGGGCTGCGATCCGGCGTGGCGGGTAAGGGCAAGGGTAGTGGTCCGCACAGCCTAGGTTGTGGGATGAGGCAATCCGCCTCGTTCCATGACTGGAGGCGCATCATGACCACGACCGCTTACCCCATCAGCCCGCTACGTCAGCACATGCTGGACGACATGCGCATGCGCAAGCTCGCACCGAAGACCCAGAGCCACTATCTACGGGCGGTGCGGCGCTTTGCCGAGTACCTTGGCCGCAAGCCCGACACCGCCACGGTGGAGGACCTGCGCCGCTACCAGTTGCACCTGGTGGATACGGGGACCTCACCGATCTCTCTGAATGCGGCGATCAGCGGTCTCAAGTTCTTCTGCGAGGTCACCCTGCGGCACCCCGAACTGATGGCCGGGATGCGGGCGGTGCGGGTGCCCCGCACCCTGCCGGTGGTGCTGAGCCGGGAGGAGGTGGCCCGGCTGATCGAGGCGGCGGGCAACCTCAAGCACCAGACCGCCCTGGCACTGGCCTACGGCACAGGGCTGCGCGCCAGTGAAGTCATTCACCTGAAGGTAGGCGACATCGACAGCCAGCGCATGACCCTGCGGGTGGAACAGGGCAAGGGGCGCAAGGACCGCTACGCCATGCTCTCGCCGGTACTGCTGGGACGTCTGCGCACCTGGTGGCGGGTGGCCCGCGCCCAAGGCAAGATGCCCGACGGCGGCTGGCTGTTCCCGGGGCTCGACCCCGTTGATCCCCTGAGCACCCGGCAACTAAACCGCGCCGTACACGCCGCCGCCCTGGTCGCGGGCATCGACAAGCGGGTCTCGATGCACTCCCTGCGCCATGCCTTCGCCACCCACCTGTTGGAAGCGAAGGTGGATATCCGCCTCATCCAGGTCCTGCTCGGGCACAAGAAGCTGGAGACCACGGCGCTCTACGCCCAGGTGGCCACCGACATCCTGCGCGAGGTGGTCAGCCCCCTGGAACGCCTCTACCCGATGAGAGGCCCAACCATGGGGCGCTTGCCCCTGGAGGTGGCGGACGTCTTCCGCGTCCATGGCCAGGCCTGGCGTGAACGCGCACCTGGGCACCTGAGCCTCGCGCAACTGAAGGTCATGTCTGCCATCATGCAGTGCCGCAGCGCGACGCTGGGGGGACACGTATTGCACTGCGATGCCTGCGGCGAGGTCGAGATCAGCTACAACTCCTGCCGCAACCGGCACTGTCCCAAGTGCCAGGGCCAGGCCGCACGGCACTGGCTCGAAGACCGCATGGCCGATCTGCTGCCGGTGGAGTACTACCACGTGGTGTTCACCCTGCCGGCACCGCTGGGTGCCCTGGCCTGGAACAACAAGGCAGAGATGTACGGCCTGCTGTTCGAGGTGGCGGCCGAGACCCTGGCCACGATCGCTGCGGACCCCAAGCACCTGGGGGCTCAGATCGGCGCCACCCTGGTGTTGCACACCTGGGGCTCGGCCATGACCCACCATCCCCACGTGCATGGCATCGTGCCCGGTGGCGGGCTGTCGCCGGACGGGACGCATTGGCTATCCTGCCGGCCAGGCTTCTTCCTGCCCGTGCGAGTGCTCTCTCGGCTGTTCCGGCGTCGCTTCCTGGAGGAGATGGAGAAACGTCATCGCGATGGCCGACTGCGATTCTTCGGCGAGCTCGCTGGCCTGGCTGACCCGCAGGACTTCGCCGAGTGGCTCGCCCCACTGCGGCAACAGGAATGGGTGGTCTATGCCAAACGTCCCTTCGCCGGCCCCGAAGCGGTGCTGGCCTACCTGTCCCGTTACACCCATCGGGTGGCCATTTCCAATTCACGGCTCATCGCCATGAACGCACAAGGGGTGGCCTTCCGTTACAAGGACTACCGACAACGGGAAGGCCTGCGCATGAAGACCATGACCCTGGCGCCCGACGAGTTCATGCGCCGCTTCCTGCTGCACGTGCTGCCGGCCGGGTTCCATCGCATCCGCCATTACGGACTGCTGGCCAATGCCGGGCGTCGGGAGAACCTGGCCCGTGCCCGTGCGTTGCTCGAGGTCCCCACCGAGTCCGCGATAGCAAAGGAGCAAGCCCAGGCGCCAGATCGTCCCCCAACCTTCGTCTGCCCCCACTGCGGCGCGCCGATGATGGTGGTCGAGTTCCTGCCGCGCGGCCAGCCGATCCGGGCGCCACCACCCCGGCAGGGCGCCCCATGATCCCCTGTCCCCCTTCGATCATTCCCTCAACACGTCGTCCAGACTGGCGACCAGGGATCACTCTGGCCGACGGGCAGGCAGTGTGTCTTGGGCTCGCCAAGTATCGGCCGTTACCCGGTCTGATCGGCTTCGACATCCCCTCTTCAGACACGCTCCGTATCTGCTACAGGCTCCAAGTTGGGGGCCAATGCACGGCCCACCCGCCCATCCAAGGCTTCAAATCCCCATAGCCGCGGGGTGATGCAACCCACCTCGCCTTCGCCCGCGGTTTCCTCCCTGAAGGCTTCTCCGACGCCTGCCCAGTCACGGCATCAGGAGTTCACAGGTCGGCGCGTAGGGGCAGGCATCGGACAACCCTTAACCAGAGCGGCCGTTGAGGTTCTCGCCCGATCGGGCGGCCATGTAGTGTACTGCTGACCTTGGCGGCGCCAGACCTATGAACGTCAGCTTCACTGCCCGTAGACTCATACTATCCGAACACTGCTGTCATTGGAAAAGTGACCGATTTCGGCAGGCCCGGTAGAGTAGAGATGTGGCGCGGTAGTGGTAGGTTTGGTATGTCTGTTGCCGCCCCTTTCGTCTGGCGGTGCCCAAGTAACCTGGCCATGACCCCGTTTCCACATCCCCCTCATCGAACCGGACGTGCAGATTTCCCGCATCCGGCTCTCGGACAAGACTTCACGCCTTCACCCACGCCTCGCTGCGCCCGCGTGCTCCCAAACGCACGAGCCCAAAGTGCCCGTAGAGGTGCGAGAGTGGATAGGTCCCGTCCCTGCGTCGTCTGAGTTTGTACTTATTGCGCAGCCACCGGCGTAACCGCGGGGCGGTATAACTGTCGAGCGCGCGATAGGCGCGGCTGAGGTTTCCTACACTGAAGTAGTTGGCCCAGCCACGCAAAGCGCGATTCAACTTGTCAATCAACTCCGTGGTCTCTTGCCAGCACGTTTTGAGATCGGTCAGCGCGTGGACCTTCTCGGTCATGCGCCGAATGCTTTTCTTCGACGGCCAAAGCGCCATGCGCGCTTTCCCGGTCGTCGGCGAGTAGCGCCGGCCAAACGTGAAACCCAGGAAGTCAAACGTGTCTTCCGGTACCTTGCAGACGCGTGTCTTCTCTTCGTTCACCGTCAGCTTCAGTTTGCCCATGATCTCGCGCATCCAATGCAAGGCTTCTTCTGCCTTGCCGGGCCTGCACAGGATCACAAGGTCATCCGCATAGGTGAGGATCCGACTGCCCAGGCTGCTTTCCAGGCCCAGCCGCTTCCACGCCAGCACAAACCGCCGCATGTACAGATTCGACAGCAGTGGTGAGATCGGCGCGCCTTGCGGGATACCCCGTCCCTGGTCTTTGGCCTCGGTCGTGCGTTTCTTCCGGCCTTGATCGTCGGTTTCTTCCACAGCACATTCCAGCCACATCTTGATGAGATGCAGCACCCGCCGGTCCACAATCCGTCGCGCCAGCGACTTCATGAGTTCAGCATGGGGAAGGCTGCCAAAGTAGTCCGACAGGTCGGCATCCACCACGTCCGTCTGGCCCCGGTGTAGCCGCTCTTCCACTTCGACCGCCGCCTGCTGGGCGTTGCGGCCCTGCCGGTAGGCGTACTGCTCGTCAGGTAGATCGGCTTCGAAGATCGGTTCGAGCACCAGCATAGCTGCCGTCATGCTCACCCGATCCCGCAGGGTCGGGATACCCAGGGGCCTGAGCTTGCCATTGGCCTTCGGTATCCATACGCGTCTGATCGGCTCCGGTCGGTAGTTCTCCTCCCTGAGCGCAATCGCCAGTTCCGCCAGCCATCGTTCTCGTCCGTACGCCTCAACATCCGCGAAGTCTTGCCCGTCCACCCCCGGCGCGCCCTTGTTCGAGCGGCATTGCGCATAGGCGTGGGCCAGCACGTCTTCCCGGTAAATCTTGTCGTACAGCGCGTAGAAGCGGTAGCCGGCTTCCGACTTCGCTTTCGCGTGTAACGCCATCTGTAGCTTCTGAACACTGATCGGAGTTGATAGGTTGCCCAATCTCCTGGTCCCTCACCACGTATTGCGTCTGTCTTGAACCAAGGCCCCTTCCCTCCACCAGCATTACCCGGCTTCTCCGGTACTACGGGCCTCTCCGCCACCCTATGACGCCCGGACCTTTCTCACGAATATCCAGTTGGCCATCCCTGGCCACGACATAGGGCTTCCCGTGTTGCGTGCGCTTTCCTTGTGTACATGCTGTCGCCACTACCCCGGCACAGCAACGGGTGGTCCTACCTTGCTCATCCATTCCGTCGTATCAGCCTTCCCCGATAGAGGCGCCGGGTCGGCCTGTGCATCGTCCTTTTCGAGGCTTGCTCGGCGTTCACTCGCGTTACGGCCTGCACACTCGCGCTGCCACCAATTCGTGGCACGCTTTACCCGAAGGCTTCAGCCATTTCGTTACCTCCATGACTGCTCCGGTTGCTTCCGGCTGGAGCATTTCGCCGGGTGGGGCTTGCACCCACTGGAAAGCGCCGCCTTTGCACGGCGCACCCTCGGAGTGGACATTGGGATAATCAAAGATCCGTGGCTAGGTATATTCGTCTCGGACTGAAGGTCCTCAGAAGCACAACCAATTCCCACGGTAACTTTAACCGGTACCAGTGCCCTACCAAGCATGCCGATCGCCTCCCGGTCTATTACAAGAACCGGCACTGCCCGCCCAACATCTGGATTGGGGTCAGCAGCGAGGACAAGACGCATGGGTTGCCGCGAAACGACTGGGTTCATGAAACACAAGACTGTGTAGTCAAGACGCTCATCTGTGCATAAAATACACAGAGTTGAGTGGGGGGTACACAGGTGACTAGTCGAGCATTGACCATGTCTGACCTGCTGGCCATCAGTGGGTATACCCGCGACCAGATGCGCGGCTTGCTGGAGGCTATGCCTGCCTATGCCAGTCGTAATTCGCGGGTACGCGTTGCTAAACAGTACACTCCGCACGATTTGCTGGTATTGCGAACCTGTTCTCAACTGGAGTCCCGTTATGGATTTCAGCGGAGCGCTGTGGCGGGCTTTTCCAATGCGCTCCGATCTGTGTTGTCCGGGCCAAGACCACTATCGAGGACGGCACGTCTACTGTTTACATTTGAGCCATTGAACGTCAGGTACGTCGAGGCAATGGAGGCCATTGAGGAAGGGCTGTTGATTCCTTTAGCACCGATTTTCCATGCAGTTGACGAATATCTCTTGCCTGGACATGCGAGGTTGACCTGGGTGCAACGAGAACTAGGCTTCGGGCCGCAGCGCATCAACTCGGCTATGGACATACAGAATCCTGCCACCGAGGGGAAACCTGATCAGACGCGGAGGACACTGTGAACTACAACGCACAAGTCCTAAGGTCCTTCCTGACTCGTCTTGGATATCGAGCAGCAGACGTTTATCAGGAGTTCCGGTTCGCGGCGGTTGATCAGCCATCACGGCCAGTGCGCCAAGTGGATGCTGCGGCATTCCTAGATGGACCTGCTTCGTATCGGACTGCGGCATTGGGGGTCGTTCGCACTGATGCGAACGAAACCGTGCAGCAGACCGTTGAAGCAACACGTAGCTTGGGGGCGCCTTTTCTCGTCGTCATTGAGGACGATGAAGCCTCGATGTGGACCTACACAGCCAGTGGGGTCACACAACTCGACAGTACATCTGCATCGCAGTGGCAAACGCTGCTAGCCGATCATAAGAAATTTGGTCCTGGCCCCATCCGTCTGTTGAAGGCCCTGCAGGTGCGCGAAGACGTGCCCACTACAGGTCTGCTGTTCGATCCACGTACCCTGTACGGCATTCAGGCGAGCACGCAGTTGGCTCTGGATGAATTGCTGACCCAGTTCCTTTCCCATTTCGATGGGGCACGAACCACAGCGGGACAGCTTTCTCTGCAGACACACTACGAAGTGTTGTTTCCGCTCGTTTTCCGGCTGCTGGCGGGCAAAATCCTCATCGATCGTGAAGATAATCGGATCTCGTCTATCGATCCGGACGATCCACGTCAAGTTGTTGCAACCGTCGAGACACTGTACTCGCTGTCCCCTCAGCGGCTACAGTGGACCAAGGCCCGGGTAACGCAGCTCGCTTCCGCCTGGTTGGCTTTGCGTGAAGGCCTGTACGTTCGAAATGTTGCGGCTGACGATCTGGCGTTCGTCTATGAGAACACGCTCATCACGCCGGAGACGCGCAAGGCGTTCGGCACGCACAGCACACCGTACAGTGCCGCAGATTATGTGATCCGCTCGCTTCGGCTGCCAGAGGGAAATGCCGCAGCTCAGTTGCGTGTCTATGAACCTTTCGCGGGTGCGTGCGTGTTCCTGACGGCCGCCCTGCGGCGGTTTAAGGAACTGTTTCCTCAGTCATGGACAGTGGACAAGGTGCACGAGCATCTTGTGAGCCACTTCGTCGCCAGCGAGATCGACCCCTTTGCCTGTGAGATAGCCAGGCTGGCATTGATCCTGGCCGACTATCCGAATCACAACGGCTGGCGAATCACGCGTGAGAATCTGTTCGAGTCAAATCATTTGGCGGATCGGGTCAGCCAATGCGACGTGCTGTTGTGTAATCCGCCATTTGAGGACCTTGACGAGCCCATTGAGGGGCTTTCCATCCACAAGCCTGTGGTGCTCCTAAATACCGTCATCAAGACACCGCCGGCATTTGTTGGTGTCGTGATGCCCAGCGGTTTTTCCACGCACAAGGTTTATCGGGAACACATCCGGCACATCTGCGAGATCTACGCAGACGTTGAGGTGATGCTATTGCCTGAAGGCGTGTTTCGCCACGCCTCGATTGGTGCTGAGGTACTGATTGCGCAATCGCGGCGCGGCGATTCCATCATTGGTGAAGGCTCCAGCGATGAGTCGACCATTCGCAAGAGCATTGTGCGGCGAACCGACTGGTCGCGTTTCACCCAGACATTGAAAACGTCGTCCAGTGACGTGACGCAGGTCAATCCACGCACTTCGCCGGGCCTGGTCGCACTTCGCCCTCTCAGGCGAATTTGGGATTACCTTGCGGAGTCTCCTGTTTTGGGCAGTGTGGCCGAACTACATCGCGGATTAGAGTGGCAAGAAGACCAGAGCGGCGCGAGTCGATCTAAGCCAGCGCAGGGGTTCCAGCGGGGGCTGCATCGATCAGGAGAATCGTTGGCGCAGTTCGAGGTGAAGCGGACTGTGTTTCTCGACACTCGCACGTCCAACTTGCGCGGCGGAGCAATTAACTACCCATGGTCATCGCCCAAGCTGATTGCCAATGCAATCCGGACCTCACGTGGGCCATGGCGCCTAGCGGCCGCAGTGGATATGGACGGACTATTGGTGTCGCAGCAGTTCTACGGGATTTGGCTGCGAGAGTCACAGGAACTGCAACTGAATCTGGTTGAGCTTTGCGCGATCCTGAATTCGCCTCTGGCAAATGCATTCAGCTTTGCACATGACGAACAGAAGCATTTGCGCAAGGAGACACTGAAACGACTACCTCTGCCGCTCATCAGGATTTCACGCGAAATAGAGAGCTTGGTCGATGAGTACATGGCTGCTTGCGATGGCGACGATGGCCCTTTGTTTTCCTCGCGATCGAAGTCAGCGGAAGACCTTCTTCTGGAGATTGATGCGCTGGTTCTAAAGGCGTATGACTTGCCACCTAAGTTGGAGCGTGAACTGCTACGTTTCATGAACGAGGGGCAACGTCCAAGCCGTGGGGCTTTCGGTAAGTATCCGGGTACAGGTCGCGACAATGCAGCGATTCCCTTATACAAGTGGTTGGCTATGTGCAGCACGGACATTCGGGCATCGTGGCGCACTCTGACGGAGCCCCTCCCCAAGGGGGTGGCTGACGTATTTGACCTGGCATGAAGGGCTGACCATGTTCCTTCTTGATACCAGCTTTTTATCGGATCTGGTGAATCCGATTCGGCCACTTCATGCCAAGGCTGTAGCATTCAAGAATCAGCACGCAGGGGAGGAGCAGAACCTGTTCATCTGCGTGATATCCCTGGCCGAAATGCAATTCGGCCTGGACTTATATGAAGGCCGCGCATCCCGGCCCAGCCAGGCGGATCTCGACGCTGTCCGTAGGCGTATCAAGGCAGCAAACAACATCTCCGAGCCTTTGGAGGTCACGCACCATGTAGCCCTGGAGCAGGGGCGACTGCGCGCCAAGTGGGCCAGTAAAATTGCTCCAAAAAAAGCTACGCAAGGCAAACTGAAAGGTATCCCACCCGAGCGATGGAGCGACGACTGGCCCGCGAGTGCGCTACAGATCACAGAGAACGACATCTGGATCGCAGCGACGGCACTGACACATGACCTCACATTGGTGACGTGTGACAAAGACTTTAACAAGCTTGCAGAGGCCGAATCGCAACTACGGATCATCAGAATTCAGTGATCCTATTATGTTCAAAAACGCTTGCTAACAGTTGATGAGCATTAGTTAGGCAGCAACGGACCCCGTGGCTTCCTACTAATAAAGTGGAGGGCACCCGACCCAGAGTTGATGTCCCTGAGTCCGGCGCAGCCCACGTAGGGGCGACTAAGTCATCGACTAACCAAGTGGGCTATCCGGAGCTCGACCGGGCATCGAAAACCTTCCAGCCAACCAGGTCAGAACGATTGGATCCAACAGGCCGGAAACGAAGATTGAGTTCCAGTTATTCTTACCCTTGTGCAAGTCGTCCAAGGCGTCGCGTTCCTTTTCGAGCAAGGCGAGAACCTCCGCTTGCGTCGCGATGTTTTCGGCAAATGCACGCACCACGCGACTGGGTTTGCGAAACAGCGAACTCCATCGATCAGCCAAGTACCTCACAACGGCTGTCCTTTGGACAATTGAATCGCCCCGGGTTTCGTGGAGGCGGTTTGGTCTAAGTTAAGAGACTTCCAAGGTGTTGCTGGCGAGTTGCCGGAAGTAGTTTGCCTCAGCCTCTGCCGGCGGGATATAGCAGATGGGTTCCAGCAGGCGGTGGTGGTTGAACCAAGCCACCCATTCCAGGGTGGCCAGTTCCACGGCAGCCTTGGTCTTCCAGGGGGCACGACGGTGGATCAGTTCGGTCTTGTACAAGCCGTTGATGGTCTCGGCCAGGGCGTTGTCGTAGCTATCGCCCCGGCTGCCCACAGAGGGTTCTATCCCGGCCTCGGCGAGACGCTCGGTGTAGCGGATGGAGACGTACTGCGAGCCTCGGTCGCTGTGGTGAACCAGGGCCTCCGTGCACTCAGGCTGCCGGGCGTAGAGAGCCTGCTCCAAGGCATCCACAGGGAGGGATACTCGCCACGGTGCTCCTGCACCAGACGCACAGCGCGTTCGCGCACTTCGGGGGAAAAACGGTTTGATTTGCTCATGGCTCCATCTTCTCAAGATAAGGAGCCTCCTCAAAACCCGGTGCGATTCAGTCTCTATCCCAATCCACCACCGGCATGCGACCTAAGCGATTAATTATGACTAGACTGATTTGGTTTGCTTGTCATTGATGTAGGTAGCAAGGACTTCACTTTGTCCATGCGATTGAAGTGAAGCCCGTCATCACCGACAGATAGCCAGCCCTGTAGCTTCCAGCGGCTCAGCAAGCGAGCTACAGTTTCAATACGGGCATCCACAATCTCTCCAATCTGTGCCAGGGTCAGATTGAGTGGTAGATGCATACCAGAGTCCCCTGTAGGCTTGCCATAGCGTTCCGCCAACATCAACATCAGCATCGCCACCCGTTTGGATACGGTACCTGCGCTGACGATCTCGATCTTGCGAATGAAGGATTCGGTGAAGCGGCTGAACTCTGTCATCAAAGGCGTAGCCATGGAGGGATGCTTCTCGGCACATTTAAGCAGGGCTAAGGAATCCAGAATGATCGCCGTCATGCCGTCATTCATGGCCACAGCATCAGTGGGATATTTCATTCCCGCCCAGATGGCATAGATGCCCATGGAATCGCCAGGACCATACAGGCCATACGTGCGATTGACGCCTACAGGGGAAAGGCGGGACGTCTTTGCCAGCCCCCTCTCGATAAATAGTACGCGCTGATTGGGCTCGTCCTGATGCCACAGGTATTCGCCTGCTCGAAACACGCCAATACGCGCGGATGAAGCCAATGTCTGCAAAATGGCGGCTGGTAAATGCTCAAATATCTCGAATCGCTGTATGCGACTAATCAACTCCTCCCTATCAGGTTGCCCCGATTGCAAGGGGGTTAACCGGTTGCGGCGAAGGAATGCACGGCGCGACAGGTCCAGGTCGAATCGCCGTTCCTCATGAGGAATTTTCTTATAGCGCTGAATCATGGTAGTCCATCTGTAGTTTCGCTCCTTCCACCCCACCTAAATGCGGACTTATCCTCATCGAACCAAGATTGCACCAGTTTGTAATTGCGCAGAGTCAAGTCCCTGACACAGGTGTATGGAACTTTTTGCTCCGCGTCGATTACCGTGTCCACCAGTACCGGTGTTTCTCGACCCACTACGGTCGGGTCGACCTTCACCATGCCGCGCGCCGAGCGCGACGACGTGGTGAACTTCGTGCAATCCACCCGGGGCGGCATGGTGGAGTGCTGACTCGTCACGACTCCGGTGTAGGCTAGGGCCACTCACCACACCATCCGACATTCAGCGCCCGCCATGTCAGCCCCGTGGATCATCGCTCTCGCTCTGCTGCTCGTCGTCACGGATTCGTCCGAGGCTGCCTGCCCACCTGCGCCGGCTGATCTCATGTCACTGCCCGGCGAGCGTCAACAGGTGGATCTTGAGCGTGAACTGGATCAGCCCTGGCAGGCGGGCGGCACCATCGTCCTGTATTGCGCGCCGGACGGGACACCCAGGGCAGGGCGCCTGTCTCATCCGCCGCACGACGCGGCCGAGGAAATGGCGCGCCGGGCTGAACATTACGCATTGGCCCGGCGGCTCAACTTCGCCCGCAAGGGCGAAGCCCATCCCCTGGGATTGCCCCTGGCGCCGGCAGAGATCGCTCTGCTGGAACGGTTCTCCCTGAGCGACGCGGGCGCGGTGTGGCTGCGTGAGGTGGCCAATGACACCCTGCGCCTGTTCAAGCGGGGCTATCTGGAATACGACCGAGCGCTTTGGAAACGCTCGGTTAAACAGGGACGCCTGCCCGCGCTGTCGAAACTGCTCACCGGACGCCTGACCGAAGCGGCCCAGTTCGCTGGCGACGCCCAGGTGTTTAAGTTCTCCGGCTATGCCGGCGCGGGCGCTATGGCCCATCCCGGTGCCATCGGCCTGGGTGACGCCGGCCTGCGCTGCCAGTTCCCCTCCAGCGGCGAGCTGGTGGATCCGCATGCCATCCTCTCCCATGAATTCGGCCATACTCGCTATGGCGACCCGGCAAGTTCGGGCTCCTTGGTCGGCGAGGCGCTCACCGTGGAGCGCTATGAAAACCCTGTACGGGTACGCAATGGCTACGAGCCGCGAACCGTCTATTTCCAGCGCGTCAATCAGGGCGCCTTGGAACCCCAGCGGGGCAGCCTGGTGGAACGGCTGCTGCGACTGGAAAAGGAGCGGGGCATCTCCGTGGCCGACCAAAGGATGGTGGACCGCTACCACTGCGACTGTCCGGGCCCGTTGCCGATCATCCTCGACTGCGAGGTGCGCGAACGCCTCGCCGGTGAGGAGGAACTGCCCGGCTCCGACCATGACTGCAAGCTGAACTGGCAGCCGGAACGCAGCCCCGATTCAGCGCCTTGATCACCCCAGCGGACAAGGGTGGACGACCAGGCGGAATTTAGGGCGCCATGTCGAAAATCTTGTGGAAGTTGGCTACTTCCAGCACTTGCCATACCACTCCTTTGGCCCTTCGAATCTGGATGATCTTGCCCATCGCCTCACCCTTATCCTTCAGCAACAGCATCATGCCCAGGGCCGAGCTGTCTAGATACTCCACCTTGTCCAAGTCCAAATGGATAACACGCGTCTCGCTGCGCGCCAGGACTTGTTCATAGGCCTCGCGAAAGCCGGCGTGGCTGGTGAATACAAAGCGCCCATCCAGGCAGATCACGGACGTATCCCCATTACTACGAATCTCGAAGGTCATGATTTATTACCGAAATAAAGGCTCGACTATGAATTCCCGCAAAGCACTTTGCCCTTGGCGATCAAGCAGGTGCGATTCCGGCCGGCGTGTTTGGCGGCATAAAGCGCTTTATCGGCGGCGGTGATCAGTGTTTCCATATCGGTCATATCGGTTTCCCGGCCTGCCACGCCAATGCTGATAGTGATGCGCTCGAAACCCCTACCCGTCTCGATCATGAGCGACTGGACGGCCCTGCGCAGGCGATCCGCGAAATGCAGGGTGGTCTTGAGGTCGGTATCGGGGCAGATCACCAGGAATTCCTCGCCGCCCACGCGACAGACACTGTCTTCCCGGCGTGTGGTGGCACGCAGGGCCTGGGCCGCTTCGCACAGGGCGGCATCGCCGACGGCATGGCCATGCGCGTCATTGATGCGCTTGAAGTGGTCGATGTCGATCATCATGGCTGCCAGGCCGTGGCCGGAGCGAGTGGCGGCGGACCAGGCCTGTTCCAGCAGCGTCATGGCCGCGCGGCGGTTGGGCAGTTCCGTGAGGGGGTCGGTCAGCGCGGCGTGCTCCAGCCGGCGGTTGGCGATGGCCAGTTCGGCGCTGAGGTGCCTGAGCCGCGCCCGGTCTTCGGCGCAGTCCGCTTGCAGCCGTACATGCCGTTCTGCGGCCCGCAGGCGCACGCGCAGATCGCGCGCCGTCACCGGCTTGAGCAGATAGTCGTCCGCGCCCGCGTCGAACAGCTCGTTCAGCGCGCCTTCCGCTACCGACGTGGTCATCATCAGGACGTAGAGCGTGCGCCCCCATTCCGTGGCGCGCAGCGCGCGGCATAATTCCAGGCCATCCATGCCAGGCAGATGGCGGTCCACGATAAGCACCTGGGGCGGGGCTTGCACGGCCAGCGCCAGGGCCAGTCTGCCCTCTCCCGCGCTCTGCACTGCGTGACCGCCTTCCCTGGCCAGCAACTTCTCCAAGGGCCGGCGCGAGGCGAGGTTGCCTTCCACCAGCAGGATGCGCAACGTGAAAACCTCCGCTTCCACGATAGGGGCGGCGGGTTTCGACTCGACCATCGCTACGAAGGTGGGGAGATCGGTGGCCTCGACATCGAGCAACTTGCCCCATTCACGCCAGAGCAGGATGGCCCGGTCCATCAGCGCCCCCAGTGTCTCCGCGTCAAGGCCGAGGCTGCCGGCCAGGTCCACGAGCGCGCCAATCAGGCCGGTGCGCTCCGCCTCGGCAGCCTGGCCCAGGTCGGCGAGCCGTCCGGCCAGATGCAGCAGGTGGGCAAGCCGCCAGGCGCGCGAGTCGGCCGGAAATCCGGCCGCCTCCGGCCGCTGGTGGTGCATAGCCGGCTCCACGAGGGTTTTGGGGAGGCCCCAATCGAGCAGCAGGGCGGCGGTCAGCTCGTTGTGATCTACGCCCAGCCGCTCCCGCTCCCATTGCGTGAGGTCCCCCGCCGACGCCTCCGCAAGCAGCGCGGCGTACTCGGTGGGGTAGGCCGTGGCCAGCCCCAGGCGGCCGATGCGCGCCAGCAGGCCGCAGACGAAGAGTTCATCCGGAGCGGCCGTCTGAACCAGCCTGCCCAGCTCCTGTATCGCCACGGCCATGAGCAGGGAATGGGACCAGAAGCGTGGGTAATCGAAACCCTGACAAGCGCCCGTCGAGCAGTGTTCCACCAGGGAGAACCCCAGGGCGAGACGGCGCACGGCGGCCAGCCCCAGGTACTGGATGGTCTCGGGCACGGCGGCGACCGGCCGGCCGCCTCGGGCGGCCGCGTTGGTCAGGCGCAGCAGGCGGCCGGAGAGGGCAGGGTCGGTCTGCACCACCCGCGCCACCTCCGCCAGGGTGGCATCTTCCCGGCGGCAGAGCTCCAGGATGGCCAGGGCCACCCCCTTGGGGCTGGGCAGTTCACCCTGGATGGCGAGTTGCTCCAGTGTTTTCATGACCTGGGGCATCCACCGAGTGGCTCAAGCACCCAGGAAACCCCCCGCCGGCGACCCACGCTCAGTTTCCCCGGTAGGTGTTGCCCACCAAAGCCTCGACGCCCGCCTGGGGCACATGGCACAGGCTGCAGAAATAGCGACCCTTAGCCATGACCAGTTCGCCATCGTCCTTGACGTAATGACTGACTGGCATGGGGGTGGGCTCGCCTTTCTCCTTTTGGCCGATTTCCTTAGGCACATCGTGGCAGTCCAGACACTTGTTGAGCTTGGCGCGGATGGGCAGCAGCTTGTCGATCTGGTGCGGAATCTGGGGCGGCGCATCTTCCCAGAAACGCGGCAATACACCGGACTTCTTGGGCTTGAGGTCGGAGTAGGCAAACACCGGCGGGGCCGGGTCGTCGAATACGCTGGTCTTGGACAGGCCGATGGCGTCGTCGCGCACCCATTCCGTCTCGGCGGCGTATAGCCCGCCAGCCAGCAAGGCGGCGGCCACGAACAGGGCAATTCTTGGTTTCATGGTCATTTCCTCACGGGTGGGCCTCAGGCGCGGTAAACCTTGACGGCGCATTTCTTGAAGTCGTTTTCCCTGGAGATGGGGCAGTGGCTTTCCAGAGTCAACCGATTGACCAACACGCTTTCGTCGAAAAAGGGCGCGAACGTGTAGCCACGGGGCATGCTGTTGCGGCCACCGGTTTCGACGCGCACGCGCACCTTGCCGCGACGCGATTCCACCCAGACCAAGTCGTTGCGCTTCAAACCGCGTTTTTCCGCGTCCGCCGGGTGCATCCACAACATGGCGGCGGGCACGGCGCGGTGCAGTTCAGGCACGCGCCGGGTCATGGTGCCGGTGTGCCAATGCTCCAGCACCCGGCCGGTGCACAGCCACAGGTCAAACTGGGCATCCGGCTTTTCTACCGGGGCGGCGTAGGGGCGGAAGAAGATCTTGGCCTTGCCATGCAGGGGCTGCGGCTGGGCATCGGTCACACCGTCCAGGTTGCCGCTGGGAATGGCCTTGGCGAAGTCGCCGTAAAAGTCGAACCCGCTTCCCTTCCTGGCATAGGGGTCGTACTGCTCGTTGAAGCGCCAGAGGGTTTCTACCCACTTGCCATCCTTCTCCACCACCGGCCAGCGCAGGCCGCGCACGTCTTCGTGGTGATACACGTCGAACGGTGCCAGATCGTGACCGTGGCCCTGGCCGAAGCTGCGGTATTCCTCGAAGATTGCCTTCTCCGGAAACCAGCCATCACCCAGCAGGTCGGCCACATGGTTGCCGTGCCCCTTGGCTACTGGGTCGGGCCACTTGTGACGCTTGTTGTCGTGGTTGGCGAACAGCGCCTCGTACAGTGTTGTTTCCGGGCCATAGCCATGTTTAACCGCCTCGGCCAACACGCTGGGTAGCTTGCCATCTGGGAAGCCCTCAGCCTTGAGCCCGGGCAGTTCCTGTTCGCCCCAGACGTCCTTGAGCTTGATGCGCTGTGCGAAGGCCAGCATCTGCCAGATGTCCGCGCGCGCCTGGCCGGGTGGCAGCACCTGCTGACGCCAGTGCTGAGTACGGCGTTCGGCATTGCCGTAGGCGCCCCATTTCTCAAAGATCATGGCCGCGGGCAGGATCAGGTCGGCCACCTTGGCCGAGACGCTGGGGTAGGCGTCGGACACGACGATGAAGCTGTCACCCTTGCGCGCCGCGGCGATGGCGCGGTTGGCATTGGGGTGATGCTGGAACGGGTTGTTGACCAGGATCCAGCACCACTTGATGCGGCCATCTTCCAGGCCGCGCATGATGTCGGTGATGTGCGCGCCCGGTTTGGGGTTGAGGGTGTGCGACGGAATCTTCCACAGGTGCTCGGTGTGCTCGCGGTGTTTCGGGTTGGCCACCACCATGTCGGCGGGCAGGCGATGCGAGAACACGCCCACTTCGCGAGCGGTGCCGCAGGCGGAGGGCTGGCCGGTGAGGGAGAAGGCGCCGTTGCCGGGCTGGGCGTGCTTGCCCAGCAGCAGGTGGTTCATGTAGCACTGCTCGTTCACCCAGGTGCCGCGCTGATGCTGGTTGAAGCCCATGGTCCAGAAGGAAATCACCTTGCGCTTCGGGTCGATGAACAGGTCGGCCAGTTGCTGGAGCTTGGCCTTGAAGGCGTCCAGAGATTCATCGGCATCACCCTTGGCTACCTGGGCCACGTAATCCAGGGTGTAGGGCTCCAGCGCCGCCTTGAAGTCCTCGAAGCCGATCTTCCAGTGCTTGTCCGGGCTGTCGGCGTTCTTCTGCGCTACGGCCTCGCCGGCCTTGCGGCGCTGGGCGATGGCCTCGTGTTCATCCAGCACATGGCTTTGCTCATTGCGCAGGATGTCGTGCTCAGCGGCGACCGCAAATTTTTCCGCGTTGACCCTGCGGAAGCCGTAGCCGATGTCCGTTGGGCCGGCGGCGAAGATGGTGTGCTTGTTGACGAAGTCCCAGTTCACCGCGTTGCGGGCGATGATTTCTCGCGCCAGGTAGTTCTGGATGGCCAGATCGCCGTTGGGGGCGAAGATGATTTCCAGATCGGCCAGTTCGGACGACGCGTTGTGGTAGGTGGTGAGGTTAACGATGCGGCAGGCCTTGTGGGTTAAACGCCGGTCGGTGATGCGCGACCACATGATGGGGTGGCATTCGCCCATGTTCGCGCCCCACAGCACCATGGTGTCGGTGTGCTCGACGTCGTCGTAATTGCCCGCTGGCTCGTCGATGCCGAAGGTTTGCATGAAGGCCGCCACGGCGGAGGCCATGCAATTGCGCGCGTTGTTGTCCAGGTTGTTGGAACGGAACCCGGCCTTCATCAGCTTGCTGGAGACATAGCCCTCCATCACCGTCTGCTGGCCGGAGCCGATCATGGAAACGCCATCCGGCCCCATTTCGCCGTAGGTCTTGCGGAACTGGCGCTCCATTTCGTCAAAGGCCGCCTCCCAGCTCACCGGCGTAAAGGCCCCAGTTTTGTCGTACTTGCCTTCCTTCATGCGCATCAGCGGATGGGTGAGCCGATCCTGGCCATACATGATCTTGCCGTTGAAGTAGCCCTTGACGCAGTTCAGGCCACGGTTCACCGGCGCCTTGGGATCGCCCTTGGTGGCCACCACGCGGCCGTCCTTGGTGGCGATCATGATGCCGCAGCCCACGCCGCAGAAGCGGCACACGCCCTTGTCCCACTGCCAGTCCTTTTCGCCTTCCTTGACGGCGGCCTCGGCCTGTTTGGACAGCGGCATGCCCACCGTGGCCGCCGTGCTGGCGGCGATGCTGGATTTCAGAAATTCACGTCGATTGATGCTCATCGGTGGGGCTCCTTTCAGATGAACGCATCCGCCATGACGTTACGCAGCCAGCCGTCGGCGTACTCGGCCTCAAGCTTGCGGAAGATGGCGGGAACGGGCGACTTGTCCGGCATGGTGACCGGCGAGATGCCGCTGCCTTCCGGGATGTACTTGAAGGTGCCGTTCTGCACCCGGTAGAGGTGCGCCACGGAGATGCCGTAGTCGTCGCCCACGACGCTGTAGCAGGTGTTGGCATAGATGGGGTCGGGTGTGGGCAGACCGTTGATTTTTGCGACGATGGCTGCGGCCGCGACCTTGGCCTGGGTCATGCCGATGTGGGCGGATTTGGGCATGTCGAAGGCGGCGTTGGGGTTGCCATAGGTGGACATCTCACCGGCCACGCAGGCATCACCCACGACGTAGATGTTGGGATCCAGGGCGCTGGCCATGGTCATTGGTTCCACCTTGCACCAGCCCTGTTCGAAGTTGTTGCCTTCCTTGCCGGTGAGTCCAGTGTCTGCGGCGATCTTGCCGGCCTTGTGGGGCGGGATGATGTTGAGCACGTCGGCCTTCACGTCGATGAAGTCGGACGACACGGTCTTGGTCTTGGCATCCAGCTTGGTGACGGCACCGCCCTCGGCGCCCTTGACCCATTCGATCATGCCGTTGGTGCCCAGGCCTTCTTTCTCCCAGCCGTACATCTTGGCCCAGGCCTGGTTGAACAGGCCTTTCTTCGAGTGGCTGTCATTGGCGTCCAGGATGATGACCTTGGATTTCTTTTTGCCGTGGTGCAGGAAGTAGTTGGCCACCAGCGATGCGCGCTCGTAGGGGCCGGGCGGGCAGCGGAACGGGCCCTTGGGCACGACGATGACGAACTTGCCGCCGTCGGGCATGGCTTCCAGTTGCTTCTTGAGCAGCAGGGTCTGTTCCCCGGCCTTCCAGGCATGGGGGATGTCGTTGATCATCGATTCGTTGTAGCCCTCGATGCCGGTGTACTGGAAATCGATGCCGGGAGACATGACCAGGGCGTCGTAGGGCAGGGTCTTGCCACCCTGGGTATTGACCACCTTGCGGGCACGGTCCACCCCGGTGACGTAGTCGTGCAGGATGTGGACGCCGCGTTTCTTGAGGCCGTCATAGCCGACGGTCAGGGTGCCGATATCCCGGTGCCCCACCATCACTTCGTTGGATAGCGGGCAGGAAACGTAGAGCGAATTGGGCTCGATAAGCGTGACTTCGATGTTCGCGTCCAGCAGCTTGACGTACTTGGCGGCGGTGGCGCCGCCGTAGCCGCCGCCGATGACAACGACCTTGGCCTTGGCGCTGGCGCGGGCGATGGAGGGGAAGGACAACGCGGCGGCCGAGGAGGCAGCGGCGGCAATCTTGATGAAGTCACGACGGTTGATTTGGCTCATGCTGTTTTCCTCACTTGCTCTGGGCGCCATAGAACTTGGCGGCGGTGGCGACATCACCCTCTTCCATCTTGCGGGCGTTCTTGGTCATCTTCTTGTGGGTCATCTTGAAGCCCTCATCGCGGTACTTCATAAGTTCGAGCTCCATGTACTTGGCCCACTGGCCAGCGAGCATGGGGGTGTCCGCATCGTCAGGTTGGCCTCCGGTGGCGCCGTGGCAGGTCTCGCAACGCTCGGTGGCTTCCTTGGCCTTGACCAGCAGGTCGGCGGGGGCAGACTGCGGTTGCGCCTTCCAGGGCAGCTTGGCGTAGTAGGCGGCCACGCCGGCGATCTCCTCGTCGGTGTAACCCTTGATCAGGCGGGTCATGTTGGCGGAGGCGCGGGTGCCGCTCTTCCACTCCATCATGATGTTCTTCAGGTAGGACTCGGACAGGCCGGCGATGACAGGCATGGAATGCCCCACGCTGACGCCGCCGGTGCCGTGGCAGTTGTCGCAGTTGCGGGCTATGCCTGCGATGTCAGCAGCTTGGGCGGTGCCGCCGACCAGGGCCAGGGCGGCCAGCAGGGTATGTGGCTTCAATTTCATGGATGACTCCTCTGTTGGGGATACGCGGGTGGCTTATTTTGCGGCGGGTTGCGCACCGGGGATGGGCAGCATCTTTATGAGTGCGGCAGGGTCCATCAGATTGGTCGGCGCGGCGGCGGGGGCCGCGGCCTGAGCGGGCGCGGCCAGCATCTGTCCCCAGGTGCCATAGGTGGCGGGATTCATGCCCGCGCCCATCCAGTTCATGTACAGATTGGGATTCATGGGGGCCATCATGGTGTTGACCGCCTGGGGACTCACTGGGGCGGCCATCCAGTTGGCGTACAGACCGGGATTGAGCGGAGCTGCCATCAGGCCCAAGGCCTGGGGCGAGAGGGGGGCGGCCATCCAGCCCAGATAGTTTGCCGGGTTGAGGCCCATGCCCATGAGCCTGGCGTAGAAATTGGGGTCCATGCCCGCCGCCATCCATTTCATCATCACGGCCGGGTCGCTGAACTGCATGTAGTTCTGCATCGTGGCCGGGTTGAGGCCCGCCGCCATCATGCGGATGTAGGTGTTGGGGTCGATGCCCTTCTGGGTCAGGGCCAGCGTGGTGGCGGGGTTCATCATGTTTCCGGCCCACTCGGCGAAGGCATTGGGGTCCTTGAAGGCGGAGGCGTTGCGGGTGGGGTCCAGCATCTTGTCTGCGGCGGCCTCGGGCGTGTCGGCTGCGTGGACAGCGTGGACACAAGCCAAAGTGGCCAGAATGAGGGTAGTACGTTTCATGTCGCTGCTCCTTGAGGTGTGTGCTGCCGGTTTACAGATCGCCATTCGCAGCGGCCTGCATGATGTTGTCCATCTTTTCGCGAATGTCCTTGGCGTGTTTGCCCAGCACGGGGTCGATGCCCATCTTGCCGTTCACGGTGTCCAGCCAGGCCAGATCCCAGTCCAGGGTGATGACCCAGAGCTGCTTGTTGGCGTCTTCCATGATGGCGATGCGGCAGGGCAGGTAGGCGATGGCCTCCGGCGAGGCCTTGAGCACCTCGCGTCCGGCGGCGATGTCGCAGTAGTGGTAGACCTCCATGCGCGGTGCTTCCATGTCGCCCAGCACGGCCTGGATGTCCTTCCACATGGGGGAGACGCCGACGCGCTTGAAGTTGAGCTGGTTGGCGCGCAGTTCCATGGACTGCACCACGTCGTCGAAGGTGAGGCCATCCTTGGCCTTGTATTTGGTGGACATGAAGCTCATGGCGTCGCGGATACCCATGCTGGGCATGAGGCCCATCATGGCCTGCATAAGAGCCATCTTCTGGTCGCGCGGCAGGGAAGCGGCCATGGAATAGGGCTTGGCGGCCATGGAGGGCTTGAACGTGGCCATGGAGCCGATCAGCCCCAGGTAGGACGGGATGTTGGGCAGGGTGAAGCCCGGGATGTTCACCAGGTAGGGGTTGGCGGGCGGCGTTTGCGCCAAGGCTGGCACGGGCAGCGTCAGGGCGGCCGCAAGCAGGGCCGGAAAGTATCGTTTCAAGTCAATCTCCTTGCTTGGTGGTGGGGGCTACGGTGGTCAGGCCGAGCATCTTCCAGTCCTGCATGCCGCCCCGGTACCACTTGAGCTTGTGCGGGGGATAGCCCAGGGCCAGCAGTTGCTTGATGTTGGTGGGGGCTTGTCCGCACCAGGGGCCATTGCAGTAAAGCACCAGGGTCTTGGCGCTCTCGAAGTTCCACAGGCCGTCCTGGCGCGCCGCGCCGAAGCGCAGCATGAGCAGGTCGGCGATCTCGCCCGCGCTGGCGTGGGCCGGGTGCAGCCGCTGCCAGGGCAGGCTCGTGGCGCCCGGAATCACCCCGGAACGCAGCGGCCAGTCGCCGTCGCGGGAATCGATTACCAGCACGGCGTCGTCGCGGCCCACCTGCCTGAGGTAGCCGATCAGTTCCAGCTCACCGATGGTCTCGACGCCGGGGGCCAGTTGCATGGGCTGGATGCAGTAGGGCGGGCAGGGCCGGGAGGTGAGGGAGAAATCCGGATCGAGCATGTTTTCGGTATCCGGATTGCGCTCGATGCGCGTCGCCTTGCCTTCGTGCAACACCTCCGCGTAGGGCAGGTCATGGCTGATGCGCACTTCGCCGGCGAGGGCCTGCGCATGTGCCAGAGCAGCGAGCACGCAGCACAGCGCCGGTAAACCGGAACGGAGCGGCATGGTAGGCAGCATCGTCAACTCCTCACAGGGGAATAGGACGTGCCATAAGCAATATCCGTGCCTGAAGAACAAAAAACCTAGTGCGTTGTTTTATATATGGATTTGTTTATTCGGGCTGCTGCCTTGGCGAGGAAGGCGGGGCCATGTCATGACTAGGTGTCATGACGAGAGGGGTATTTCGTGCGCGCGCCCCGCTCATTCGAACTTTTTTCTCATGGAAGAATGGACGGAGCGGCGGTCATCACATCCGCCTTCACCCCCACCCCGCTGATCCGGAAAAAACCCTGTTACGGACGCCGAAGGCGTCAGAAATGGTCCGTCGCCGCCAGGCGGATTTCTTCTTCCAGCAGATCCATCGCCGCCAGCAGCGAGTGGGAGATACCCACCAGTTGCGCCATGATCATCGCCGCGCGGGCCTGATCGCCCTCTTCCAGGACACGATGCAGCAGGTGATAGACCTCGTGCAGCAGTTCATGGCCGTATTCCACGTCCTGGTAGATCTGCCAGTGGCCGAAGGTCTTGAATCCCTCGCCGTAGAACCACTGGCCGAAGTCGCAATCCTTGTGATGCACGGGGGCGCGTTGTTCCTCGATCTCCAGGCCGGCCACCATGGCCTGGGCATAGGCGCGCCAGCGGATGTGGGCCGACTTGGCGTGGCGCACCTGGCTCAGGGCTTCACTCTTGGTCATCGCATTCTCCCTCGAATACGCCATCAAATGAGGCTGTGGGACTTCAGCCGGCGGTACAGGGTGCGCTCGGTGATACCCAGTTCCTGGGCCGCCTGACGGCGGTTGCCACGGTGTTTGTGCAGCACCTCGCGCAAATGATCGGACTCGGAAATCTCGTGGTCCGCGCACGCAACAAAATCGTTTTCCACATGGACCGGGTGGGTCGCCGGCACGCGTTCCGGGCTCGTGACCTCGGCCGGCAGATGTTCAACCTCCAGCCGCGCGCCGCGGGCCAGGGCCATGGCCCGATCCAGGATGTTACGCAGCTCGCGCATGTTGCCCGGGAAGGGGTACGCCAAGAGCGCCTCGTAGGCCGCCTCGGAGATGCCCTGGCGGTGCCCGGCGCGGTCCAGGAAGTAGTTGACGAGCTCGGGGAGATCACCCTTGCGGTGGCGCAACGGCGGCAGTTCCACCTGCATGCAGTTGATGCGGTAGTACAGGTCGGTGCGGAACTCACCCAGCTTGACCATGGCCTGAATATCGCGGTTG
The DNA here is from genome assembly GCA_035332045.1 of Thiobacillaceae bacterium. Classification (GTDB taxonomy): domain Bacteria; phylum Pseudomonadota; class Gammaproteobacteria; order Burkholderiales; family Thiobacillaceae; genus PFJX01. The sequence continues at coordinate 29,752 of DAOQNK010000011.1, forward strand.
GTGGCGCATACCAGGCGCACGTCGGCGCGCCGTTCGCGGGTTTCACCCAGCCGTCGGAACTTGCCGGTCTCCAGGGCGCGCAACAGCTTGGCCTGGCTGACCAGGGGCAATTCGCCGATCTCATCCAGGAACAGCGTGCCCCGGTCGGCCAGCTCGAAAAGCCCCATCTTGTTCTCGACCGCGCCGGTGAAGGCGCCACGGATGTGGCCGAACAGTTCGCTGGCGAAACGCTCCTCGGTGAACTGGGTACAGTCGATGGTGACGAATTCACGGTCGGCACGGCGCGACTTGCGGTGGATGAGCTGGGCGGCCATCTCCTTGCCGCTGCCGGTCTCGCCCAGGATGAGCACGGGGAAATCGGTTTCGGCTACGGAAGTCAGGTTATCCAGCACGCGCATGAAGGAAGGGCAACAGCCGCTCACCATCTTTTCCGCGTCGAAGCACAGGTCGCGGCCGTGGCTGATGGAGGTCATGCTCTCCCCCATCAATACCACCGCGCCGGCCGCGTTGAAGATTGGCGTGGCATGCACGGTCACATAGTCGGGTTCGTGGTACTGGTCGAAATGGCGATGCACCACCTGGAAGGGATGGCCCTGGTCGAAGGTCTGCCGCAATGGGCACTCCTCGTGCACATCGCAAGGCACATCCGAATCGTGAGAAATCTCATGGCATTTGCGTCCCACCACCGCCTGTTTGTCCAGGCCGGCATAGAACTCGGCGTAGCGCTGGTTGGCGGCGACGATGCGGTATTGCTCGTCGACCAGGCAGAAGGGCTCCTGGTGGGCGTCCACCAGGCTTTGCAGGAAGGAATGATTGGGGAATTCGTGGTCTTGCTTCATCTCGAATGGCTAAGTGGCGGGTCAGGCTGAGGCCCGCCGATTATAGAGATCAGGCCACGGTGGCCTCGCCGGTGTTCTTGTCGCCGGTGTTGTCCACCCAGCTCACCACTACCTTGTCACCTGCCTTGGCGCCCTTGACGCGGATCGCCAGGTAGGGGTTCTTGCTAATACCGCCCCCCCACTGGGCATCCATCACCTGTTTGCCGCCTACCTCGCAGGTGACATTGGTAATGTGGTGCGCCGGTACAACGGTGCCGGACTTGGCGTCCTTGCGCAGTCCGGTTTCCATGACGTGGTTCATCAGGCACTTTACTTCGACCGTGTCGCCCTTCAGGGTGGCACGGATTTTCATTGGTTCAGCCATGTCGTTTCTCCTGTGTTCGGTAAGTGTCTTCGGTAAGACTGGTTCAGTCCATCAACCGCCGCAACCACCAATGGTTACTTTCACTTCCTTATGCGTCTTGTAGGTCTTGCCGGCCGCCTTGACCACCGCGAGTACATTGGAGGTGGCGCCCATCTTGATGCGCGTGGAGACATAGCCTTCCGCACCGTTCATCATGTTGAATACCGCAATCAGTGGCAGCGCGTTCTTTTCGCCGATGATGGCGATGGACTCCGTTCCCGCAAGGTTGGAGGTGATTTCCACGGGAACCACCGCGCCATTCTCGGCGATATCCGGCGCCTTGACGCTTATGTCTCCTGAAGGCGAGGCGTCGCCAGCCCCAATGGCACCCAGGGCACCGCCCAGATCCTTCGATTCAAATCCGGCCTTGTTCCAGGCTGCCGCGTAAACCGCTGCCGGTTTCAAAATGCCGGCCGCCACCGCGACACTCACGATGCCGGCTCCACCGGCACCTTTCAATACTGCTCTACGCATGGTGTTCATACGATCTCCAGTTGACCCTGTTGAAAATGCTCCGGCTATTTCCGCACACGGTCCATTCATGTCCGGGCAATGCCAGGCAAGTTGATAAGCAACATTGGTGCCACAACATAAACGTTGTTATCCTATTGATTAAACAGAGCCATTAATCCATGTGCTAAATAATGAGCCGGCTGATAGTCATGACACGTCATGACTATCAGCCGGCTTAAATGAATGGGGTCCCTTGATACGTCGTACGCAACGTGAAGTGGTGAAATCGTGCGGAGAGCAGGTCAAGACCGGGCCGTTCACGATCCCTCGGGACAATTCGGTGTGAACCGCCTCGCCACCGCCGGGGGTGCCGGTGTCATGGGGATAGACAGCGCGCGGCGCCTTCGTGTCCAGGCCGATCTAATCAAGCATAGCAACACCCTCGCCAAGCCTTGCGGATTCCGTTTGACCTTGCCAGTCACCACCACATCGACCTGGCCTTGGACGGTTGCCTCTACAACGTTGGCACCACCACATGCGCGGGCTTGTGGAAGGGCGTGCCGGTGGTGTCGTGGCGCGGCAGGCGCTATGTGGCGCGCCTGGGGGCAGCATCCTGGGCCAGTCAGGCCTGGACGACCAGGTCGCCTGCGGTGCTTCGGATTACGCGGAACGGACATTGGCGCTGGTCAACGACGTGGACCGGCTGCGCGCCCTGCGCTCCGGCATACGTGCACGGATAGCCGGGGTCTAGTGGCCAAGCCTTCTGGTAGTCGGCATGGAAGTCCGCCGTGCAGCAATGAG
>DAOQNK010000012.1:0-2163 GCA_035332045.1 Thiobacillaceae bacterium
CCCATGAGCAAGATCGTCTTCAAATCCGGCGAAGCCACCGTCCTCGCGAAGGAGGGGCAGTTCACCGACGCGATGCCGGAAATCCTGGTGGGTAGCGTGGACGGCCCGGTGGGCCACGCCTTCGCCACCATGATGGGCCAGAGCGCCGGTCACACCCGCATGTTCGCCATCCGTGCCTGCAACCAGCAGGTGCGGCCGGCCACGCTGATGGTGCCCAAGGTCACCATGAAGTCCATGGCCTATGTGGACTTGTTTGGCGGCGTGGTGCAGTCCGCCACCGCCGACGCGGTGCTGGATTGCGTCATCGAGGGCGTGCTGCCCCGGGACCAGGTCAACGACCTGTGCATCGTCAGCCTGGTCTGGATCGATCCCCGTTGCGCCACCGATCCCAACCTGGACCACAAGGACCTTTACCGCACCAACTATGAGGCCACCAAGCTGGCCATCCGGCGCGCGCTGAATGACGAGCCCGGCATCGACGAGCTGATCGCCAACCGCCACGCCATCAAGCATGACATGTACGACCCCGGTGCCTGAGGTAGGGGCGCGTAGTAATCCGGGGCTGGGACGGGGCTTCTCCCAATGGTTCCCGGCTGCCCCGCTTCCGACAATGGCGGCCAGGGGTTCCGTCCGGGAATCCCGGCCATGCCCGAGATTCGGGAAAGGAAGAGAGGAAGAGCCATGAAGGTCGTCTGGAATGAACAAGCCTGCTGCCATAGCGGCAATTGCGTGAAAACCCTGCCCGAGGTCTTCCGGGTCGAAAACGGCGCGTTCGTGATTCGTACCGAGAATGCCGGCGAAGACAAAGTCCGCGAAGTGGTCGAGGCCTGCCCCGGTAAGGCGCTGCGCCTCGAATAGGCCACCGCATCTCCTTTGGGGCGGACCGTCGCTTCCCGGTCCGCCTTTTTTTTATGCCTGCTTGAAGCGGGCCAGCGCGCCGTCCAGGAGTTGCAGGATTTCCGTCCAGACGGGGTGGCGCAGGCGCCAGGCCGCCGTCAGGAAGCCCGCCGCCAAGCCCAGGCCGCTCAGGATCAGGGGCGGAAACACGTTGTCCGGCCGTAAGCCGAAATAAGCCACGGTGAGCAGGGGGCCCACCAGGGCCGCGGCGGCCACCAGGAAGCTGCGGGCCAGGGCGCCCAACAAGGCCCGGCGGCGGAAGCCGACGATGCGCTGGGTGACATGAAGCCAGATCAGCGAGAGGAGGACGGAAGCGGCGACGATGGCCCAGCCCAGAGCTTCAAGGCTTGTCAGGGCGCCGACCAGGCAGAAGGCCGCCTGCACCACCAGGTTGACGAGGTTGAGTTGCAGGGCCACCCAGCGCTTGCCCACGGCGATGAGCAGGGCGGGGCTGAGGGCGGTGAGCAGCATGCAGTCCATGCCCAGGCAGAGCAGGCGGGCCAGGTCGACGGACTCTTTCCATTGGTCGCCATACAGCAGGGTGATCATGGGATAGGCCAAGAGGGCCAGGTAGGTGAGCAGGGTCCAGCCCAGCACGGCGATCATGGCGATGCTGTGGATGAAGGCGCCCCCCACTTCCTGGTCTTCCTTGCGAAGCTTGGAAAAGGCTGGCAGGGCCACCGAGTGGACCGAATCCATAAGCAGCCGCTCGAAAAGCAGTACCAGACCCTGGGCACGGCCAAACAGGCCGGTGGCGTGCATGCCCTGGAGGCGGCCGAGGATGAGTTCCGCGGTGCCGGTATAGGCGATGTTCAGCAGCGTGATGCCGGAGATGGCCGAGCCGAAGCCCGCCACCCGGCGCAGTTCCCGCAGGCCGGGCAGCCAGGGAAAGTGGCTGGGGCGGAAATAGGTGGCGGCCAGGGCGCTGATCAGGGTGGTGGCCAGGGCGCCGTAGGCCAGGCTGATGGGGCCGTGGCCTTGCCAGGCGAGGTACACCGAGGTGGAGGAGCCGGCTAGGTTGCCGCTGAACCGGACGATGGCCAGTCGGTCGAAGCGCAGTTCCCGGGTGAGCCAGGCGCTGGTGAGGGCGCCGAAGGGGATCACCAGGGAATTCAGGGCCAGCACCACCATGATGTCGCGGATTAGGGGTTCCCGGTAGAAATCGGCGGCGACGCCCCGCAGCGAGAAGATCACCAGGGCGAGGAGCACGCTCAGGCCGAGCTGGATGGCCCACACCGCCCGGATGCGATCGGTGGTGAGCTCCTT
>DAOQNK010000012.1:2263-31862 GCA_035332045.1 Thiobacillaceae bacterium
TCAGGCCGAGCTGGATGGCCCACACCGCCCGGATGCGATCGGTGGTGAGCTCCTTCTCGTTGATCAGGTACTGGCTGGCGCCGAAATCCCGGAAGGGCGAGATGAAGCCGATCATGACCATGGTGATCGAGTAAATGCCGACCTGGGTGGGGGTCAGCAAGCGGGCGATGATCATGGAGGTGACCACGAACAGCCCCAGGGAAGCGTAGCGGTCCAGGTAGGAGAAGGCCAGGGCCCGGCGCGTCGACATCTTCAGCGATTTCCGGTGCGCCGGCCGGCGCCGGTTTCAGCGCCCATCCAGCACCTGCAGGAAGACCCGGGCGTGGGCATCGGCCGATTCGTTCCAGTCGAAGGCCCCCAGCCGCTCGCGGCCGCGCCGGGCCAGATCGGCCCGCAGGGCGGGATCTTCGGCCACCGCCGTCAGGGCCCGGGCCAGATCGGCCGGGTCGTAAGGGTCCACCAGCAAGGCGGCGTCTCCCGCCACCTCCGCGCAGGCCGTGGCCCGGGAGGTGATCACCGGGCAGCCGCTGGCCATGGCTTCCAGCACCGGCAGGCCGAAGCCTTCGTTCACCGACGGGAAGACGAAGGCCAGGGCATGCCGGTAGAGGGCGGCGATGGTTTCCCCGGGCAGGATGCCGTCCAGGTATTCGACGCCGGCCTGGCCCCGGGGCCCGCCGTAGCCGATCAGCTTCATCACCAGGCGGGGCCGTCCCGCCGCGGGCAGGGATTGGTGGGCGGCCAGCAGGCGCCCCACGTTCTTGCGCGGCTGGTATTGGGAAATGTGCAGGAAGTAGGGCGCTTCCGGGCTTGCCGGCGCCTCCGCCGGCCGGGAGAACAGCGCCTGGTCGACGCCGTGGGGAATGACACTGAACAGGGCGTCGTCCAGGCCCAGGAACCGCCGGGCTTCGTCGCGGGTGACTTGGGAGGGCACGATGACCCTTGCCAGGCGGCGCTGGTACCGGCGCCAATCCCGGCGCACGGCCAGGCTGTCGAACCAGCCCGAGGCGGCGGCGCGCCAGTCCGGGTAGAACTCCCGCCAGGGCAGGGAGAGATGGGCCACGTCGTGGAGGGTCGCCACCAGGGGGCGGCCGGTTTCCGCCAGCGCCGGCGTGGGCGCCCGGCCGCCGCCGGTGCGGGGGTCCCAGTACAGGTCGGCGTCGGGCAGGGCCCGGGGATCGTCGAACACCACGCTCTCCAGCCCGTGCTCGGGGAGCCGGGCACGAATCTTTTCGACGTAGATGCGGATGCTCATGGGCGTGGTGCCCAGCAGCAGAATCCCGATCCGTGGCCTCATGGGGTCAAGCGGCGGCGCCGGCCGACCGGCGCAACACCTCGGCGTGGCAGGCGGCGCTGCGCTTCCAGTCGAATTGGCGGGCCCGTTCCAGACCCGCCTGGATCAGGCGCAAGCGGGTGGCCTCATCCCGCAGCAGGGTTTCCATGGCGTCCTGGATTGCATCCACGGCCCGGGGGTTGACCAGGAGGGCGGCGTCGCCGGCCACTTCCGGACAGGCGCTGAGATCGGCGGTGATCACCGGGCAGCCGCTGGCCATGGCTTCCAGGATGGGCATGCCGAAGCCCTCGTAGAGGGACGGGAAGATGAAGCCCAGGGCGCGGCGATAGAGTTCGGCCAGGTCCCGGGTATCGAGGAGGCCGGCGATCACCCGCACGCCGTCGATGCCCTGGTAGTGCCGGGCCTGGTCCTCGGGAAGCTTGAGAACCAGCTCCACCGGGGCGGTCCGGCGCAGGCGGCGGAAAGCCCGCACCACCCGGTCCAGGTTCTTGCGCGGTTCATTGTTGGAGATGTGCAGGAAATAGGGCTCGGGCGCCGTGTCCGCGGCGGGGCTGAAGCTCTCGGCCTCGACGCCGTGATGGCACACCGCGATGCGGCTTTCCTCGATGCCCGTGTAGCGCACCGCCTCGCTCCGGGTGAAACGGGACACGGCGATGAGGGCGGCGACGCCGTCCCGCAGCTTGTCCCAGGCGCGGAACTTTTCCCGGTCGAAGCCCCGGGCCTGGAGCACGCCCCGCACCGTGCGGAAGTACTCCCAGCCGGACAGGGTGATGGGCGCGAAGCCGTGCACGGTGACCACCAGGGGGGGGCCGCCGAGCATGAATTCGAGGGGGGCGTTGCCGCCGCCGGAACGGATGTCCCAGAGCACATCGGCGGTCTTGGGGAGGGACTGGGCATCGGTGAAGGGCACCACCTCCACCCCCAGTTCGGGGAAATGCTTCTGGATGTTGGCGGCGTAAACACGGAAGCTCTGGGGGATGCCGGGGGCGAGATACACCCCTGCGCGCAGCGGGTCGTGAAGCATCGGGACGGGTACCGGGCCGGGTCAGGGCCGAAGTATACCCATCTTCGGCGCGGCCTCGTGGAGGGATTCCGGGCCGCTACCAGTCGGGCCGCCAGCCGAAGGCCAGGGCGACGAGATAGGCCAGGGGTTTCGGGTTCAGGGGCTGGGCGCGCCAGGCTTTGAGCAGGGAGAGGCGGGCGGTCCCGGAATGGCCCGCCAGGGCGTGGCCCATGGCGAACTCGGTGTGATAGCGGGCGAGCTGGCGCCGGAAGGCGGCGGCGTCCTGGCAGCGGCCATCGGGGCTGCACAGGCCCCATCGCGCCACGGCCTGGCTCAGCAGTTCGGTGCGGTAGTCCACGGGGCGCACCACCCGGTTGCCCTGGAGGGGATGCTGGCGGTAAAGGGTGTTGGGGCGGCTCAGCTTGATGAAGGGATATTCCCGGGACAGCCGCAGCCAGAGGTCCCAGTCCTCGCTATAGGGCAGGGCCACGTCGAAGGCGCCGCACCGCTGGAGGACCTCGGCGCGGAACATGGCGGTGCTGGTCAGCATCCAGCAGTCCAGGAGGAACTGGTGGTAGATCCAGCCGGAAAAGTCCGGCTCGATGCCTTCCGGGTAGGCGTCCAGGTCGAAGCTTGCCGGTACCGGATAGACCCCCTGGGCGTCCGGGTGCCAGAGCAGGAAGTTGGCGAACACCACCCCCGCCTCCGGATGGGCCTCCAGGGCCGCCACCTGGCGGGCCAGCTTGTCCGGGAACCAGTAGTCGTCGTGGTCCATGAAACAGACGAAGCGGCCCCGGGCCTCGCTCAGGCCCCGGTTGCGGGCCGCGCAGACCCGGGCGTTCTCCTGGGTCAGCAGGCGAACCGGGGGCCCGTAGGCCGCCACGATTTCCCGGGTCCGGTCCCGGGAACCGTCGTCGACCACGAGGATTTCCAGGTCGCGGAAGGTCTGGGCCAGGACGCTGCCCAGGGTCTCCGAGATGTAGGCCTCGCAGTTGTAGGTGGGAATGACGACGGAGACCGACGGCGGGGCGGTCTCCGGGCTGGCGGCGGGCATGTCAGACATCCCGCCCCAGGAGGCGCTCCAGGTAGCGCACCGGCTTGCCGGTGTACCAGGACCAGGACCGGACCAGTCGTTCCAGGGTGAGCTGGGCCCGGCCCCGATGGGCAGCCAGATCGGCCAGGTGGGCGGTGAGGAGGGGCGGGAAGGCGGCCTGAAGCGCGGCCATCCTGGCCTCCAGGCCGTCCAGGGCGCCGCTGTCGGGGCCGCTGTCGCCCGAAGTGGCGGCCAGCAGGGCACGGTGTAGATCCCGGCCCAGGGCCACGGCCGGCGGATCGTCCGCCTCTCCGGTGGCGCCCCGGTGGTGGCGCAGGTCCTTGGAGAGGAATTGCTCCAGGCAGGGGGCGGCATTCCTGGGCGACACGGGGAATTCCAGGTCCAGGGCGTGCTCCGCCCGGTTGAACTGGTCCAGGGGCGCATCGAGGAAGGCGTCGAAGTCCATGAAGGTTCGGGGATGGCCCCGGCTCCAGCGCTCCGCCTCAAGGTAATGCAGGGACCAGAGCAGGTAGGCCTTTTCCCTGGAAAAGCCATCCCGCTTTTCCAGGGAGCGGTACACCGCTTCCGGGTCGCGCACCACGAACAGGAAATAAGGCTTCACGCCCTCCGCGGCCAGCATGGCCAGCCACCACGGCAGCAGCCGGCAAACCCGGGGGTCCTTCAAGGCCCACAGGGCGCTGCGCCCGAAATCCCGGCGGATATAGCGGCGGATGCGGGTGGCGTGGGTCGTCAGGAGGGGGTTCTCCCACCAGCCGGCGGGCTTCAGAAGGATGTCGTCCCAGGCGGATCCCAGGGCGAGAAGGGCCTCCTCGTTGGCGTCGGCGATGTCGCTATGCTCGAAGTAGCCCTTGGCGTTGATGTCGGCGTGTCCGGAATAGAGCTTGGGACCCAGCTGCACCCCCAGGCAACGCAAGGCGCCGGTGGTGGCCGAGGTGCCGCTGCGGTGCATGCCGACGATGACCAGGGCGCGCTTGCCGGGCGCCGCGGCGGGCGGGAAGGTGTTCATGGGGAGAATTTCCGTCTGGCGTGAGGGTGGCGATGCTGGGGCGGTGGCTCGGCCTCGGCCGCCACCGCCACCGCCACCGCGGCGGCCTTATCCTTGGCCGCCACCTGCCAGGCGATGACCGCGGCGGCCACCAAGTCGTAGTAATAGTCGTAGTAGGACAGACCAAGAAAGGCGCCGGCCACCGCGTAGCCGATTCCCGCCACCTGGAGCATGGCGCCCAGGTCCGCCGCCCATCGCCTTTCGGGGTCGTGGCGGTAGGTGCGGATCAGCAGGGAGCAGCGCCGCCAGAACAGGAAGCCCAGGAGCAGGAAGAGGGTGATGCCCGGGAAGCCCTGCTCGCCCAGCATTTCGAAATAGATGCTGTGGACATCGTGGAAATCGTCGGGATTGGGGGCGTATAGCCGGAACACCGCCGGGGTGAACATATTGGCGCCACCTCCGGTGAAGGTGGCCATGGCCACCCGGGTGGCCACCCACCAGGCGTTGATCCGTCCCTGGGCGGAGGCATCCTGGTCGTAATCATGGATGGTGTTCATCCGGTCCCACCATTCCTGGGGCATCAGGAAGAGGATCATCATGCCGACGGCCACCACGATGATGGCCATCCCCAGTTTCTTGGGGCTCTTCAGCCACAGGAAGAAGCCGATGGCGAGCAGGCCCAGCAGGGCGCCCCGGGACTGGGTGCCGATGATGGCGACCATGGTCAGGACCATGGCGGCCAGCAGGCCCCGCTTGAACCAGACGCGGGTCTCCTGGAGATGCAGGTAGCGCATCAGGGGCACCGTCATGAGCATGGCCAGGGCGATTTCGTTGTTGCCGCCGATGAAGGAGCCATCCGGTCCCCAGACCCGGGAGTGGCCGCCAGTGAGGATGGTGAAGAGTCCACCCTTGGTGCCGTAGTAACCCAGGGACAGCACGAAAATCCAGATCAGGCCGTCCAGCTTGGCCTTGTCGGAGATCAGCAGGATGGACAGGAAGATGAAGGTCTGGATCTTCATGTACCTGTCCCACTCCTGGAAGGCGCCTTCCGGATCGATGGCGAACAGGAAGGTGGTGCAGGTTACCCAGAAGATGAGCAGGGCCAGGACTGCGGTCTCGGGGGTCCAGATGCGCATGCGCGGCTGCCGGCTGGTGAGGAGGCCGACAAAGGTGGCGACGCCAATGACCATGGCGAAGGGGAAGCTGAAGGCGTAGCCCCAGGTGAGCCGGTGGGGGTTCATCAGGCTGATCCAGGTCCACAGGTAGACGCCCACGTGGGCCTTGCTGAAGACCTTGGAAAGCCCCCAGAGGACGATACCGAAGATGAGCAGGTCGCGCATCAGCGGGCCGCGTACTCGTAGGCGCCGGCATCGGGCCGGCCCCGGTTCTGGCGGGGCTGGTCGGCCAGGGGATGGACGTATTCCCGTTCCGCCAGGGCGGCATCGGGAACCCGGCCCGCCAGGGGCGCGCCCTTGTCGATGACCGGGGAGCCGGCCCGCGGGCGGAAGTCGTAGGCGGCGAGATCCCGATAGGCCTTCGCCGGCGCGGAGACGTTGCCCCGGCCCTGGTGGGGACCCTCCACGACGTCGCATTGGGTGAAGGCGTTGTTCAGCATCCAGGCCGGTTCGGTGGTGTGGTTCACGGAAAGCAGGCGGCAGCCCGTCCGCCGGGCGTTCACCCAGGTATTGTGAACGACGAACAGGCGGTTGTCCCCATGGAGAATCTGCTCGGCCCCGTAGGACACCATGGTGCCGTTCTCGGCCAGGGTGCCCTGATGCAGGACATTGCCCACCACGAAGGCCAGGCCGCCGGCGGGCAGGTCGATGAGGTAGCTGGAATAGCCGTCTTCCTCGTCCGCGAGCCGGTTGTAGAGGAGGTGGTTTTCCGCGGCCCGGCTTTTCACCAGGTGGCCGGAACGGGCGTGGTGGCTGTAGCTGAAGCGCAGGGTGAAGCGGCGCACCGCGCCGATATAGAGATTGTGGGTGCGGCCGTCGCCGTGGCCGTTGTGGGCGAACTCCGAGTATTCCACCAGGATGTCGCTCTCCGGGTTCGGGCCGGCCAGGATGCCATTCTCGTTGTTGCGGAACAGGCAGCGGGACACCACCAGATTGGCGCCTTCCTGGCGAATGCCGGCACCGTTGCCGTCCGGCACCCGGGCGCCGGCGAACTCGATGCCCTCCACCCGGGTGTCGCGGCCCTTGATCACCCAGATGGCCTTGCCCTCCGCCGTCGCTCCCCGGCTGAGCAGGCGTGCCCGGCCTTCCCCGACGCCGCGCAGGGTCAGTCCGTTGGCCCGCCACACGGCGGCATCTCCGGGGTAGTCGCCAGCCTGGATTTCGACGATGTCGCCGTCCACGGCCGCAGCGGCGGCCTGGCTGGGCAAGGTGAAATCCCCGCCGGGGCCGACCCGGATCACCCGGGCTTCGGCCCGCCAGCAGGCGCCCAGGGCCAGTGCCGCCAAGAGGAGCGCCGGCAGGCGCCTCATCTCGGACCTTCCCGGGCGAGATCCCGGAACAGGCCCACCAGCACCTCCACCCGGCGGTCCCAGGAATTGGCCTCCGCGTGGGCGCGGATGGCGGCCCGGTCCCAGGAACGGGACAGGCTTCGGTCCACGGCGTTGGCCAGGGCATCGGCGTCGCCGAAGGCGACGATCTCCCCCAATTCGGGACGGCAGACCACTTCCGGGTTCCCGTCCACGTCGGTGGTGACCACGGGCAGGCCGCAGGCCATCGCCTCCAGGAAGACGTTGGCCCAGCCCTCCCGGCGGGTGGCCAGCACGAACAGGTCGGCGGCGGACAGGGGCCATTTCAGCTCATCCGGTGGCAGCGGGCCCAGGAAGCGGACATGTTCCTCCAGGCCCAAGTCCGCCACTTGGCGGCGCAGGGCCGCTTCCATGTTGTCGGCGCCGGTGGCGCCGCCCACCACCAGGTAGCGCAGGCGAGGATGGCGTGCAATGAGCCGGGGCAGCACCTCGATGACCCGGTGGAAGCCCTTGCGCTCGATCAGCCAGCCCACCGAGACCAGCACCGGATCCTCGGCCGCCAGGCCGAGCCGCTGCCGGGCCTCGGCCCGGTCCACGGGGTGGAAGCGGCGGCTGTCGACGGCATTGCCCACGGCCAGGGTGCGTTCCCCGGGCACGCCCAGATCCACGGCCAGACGGCGCAGGGAATCGGAGACGCCGATGACCCGGCCGGCCCTGGCCAGGCCCGCGGTGATCCGCTTCCGGAAGGCCGGCTGTTCGGCATAGGTACGCTCGGAGCCCCGCAGGGTGACCGCCAGGGGCACCCGGAACCAGCGGGCCAGGAGACTGGCGGCATGGCCGTCGGGAAAGCCGAAATGGGCGTCGATGAGGTCGAAGCCGAATTCCCGCTTCAGGCGCCGCACGGTGAGATAGCTGCCCAGGGCCATGAAGACGCCGTCCCAGGATTTGAGGATGCCGGGCAGACTGAAAAAGCGGGGGGCGTGGACCTCCACGCCCCGCTGTACCTCGATACGTGGCGCCACCGGCCGGAAGCGTGGGCGGAAGCGGCGGATGAGGGCATCGAAGGGCGACCAGGCCTTGGGGGACACGACGACGATGGGCAGCCGTTCCCCGACCCGGAACATGCGCTCGCGGATGAAGACCCCTGCATTGGGGTCTTGGGGAAAGGGGAACAGGCTGGAAAAGACCAGCAGGCGCGGTTCCGGCAAGGTCTAGCCCTTTCCGGCGGGCGCCGCCCGCAGTGTCTCGAAGAGGGCGGTGATGCGTTCGGCGTTGGCGCGCCAGGTGAAGCCCCGGGACTCGATGCAGTCCCGGGCGGCTCCACCCAGGCGCCGCCGCAGCTCGGGGTCGTCGCAGAGGCGGGCCAGGACCGTTTCCATGTCGCCGGGCTTGTCGGGGTCGAAGAGCAGGGCGTTGGTGCCGTCCTCCAGAATCTCCATGAGATTGGGCAGACGCGGCGCCAGCACGGCCCGGCCCAGGGCCAGGTACTCGAAGAGCTTGAGGGGGGAGGCGTACTCCACCACGGCAGGCTGGAGGGCCACGTCGAAGGCCGCCACCAGGCCGGGTACCCGGTCCCGCTGCACCAGGCCGGTGAAGGTCACGCGTTCCGCCACTCCCAGGTCCCGAGCCAGGGCTTCCAGTTCCGGCCGGGCCGGGCCCTCCCCCACCACCAGGAGGTGGACGTCGTGCCGGCCTTCCCGGGCCATCCAGCGGATGATCTTGTCCAGGCCGTGCCAGGCCCGGACGAAGCCGGTGAAGCCCAGCACCGTGCGGTCGGCGAGGCCCAACTCGGCCCGGGCGGCGCTGCCGTCCAGATTGGCGGTGAAATGGGCCTGATTGATGCCGTTGTGGATGACCTCCAGCCGTGCCGCCGGCACCCCGGCCCGCTCCAGGTAGCCGGCCAGCACCCGGGTCACCGGCAGGCACCTGTCCGCCCGCCGCCAGGCCCAGGCCTGGGCCCGGCGGGCCAGGCCGGCGAAGGCCATGCCGTCATGGGTGGCCCGCTCCTCGGCGATGGGGGCGTTGACCTCCAGGAGCAGGGGCAGGCCAAAGCGGCGTTTGGCCCACAGGCCGGCGAACAGGAAGAGGTTGTAGCGTTCGTAGATGGCATCGGGATGGAACTCCCGGATGGCCTGGGCGATGCGCCGGTAGGCGAACACGGAATAGGCGATCTCGGCGAGTTCGTAGACCGCGCCGGGCAGGGCCGCCTTGAGCCTGGCCACCCAGCCGCCGCTGTGGCCGAACTCGGCTTCGTCATGCATCGCCGGCGACACGACCCGGACCTCGTGGCCCAGGCCGCGCAGGGCCTGGATGATTTCCTCCACATGGACGTACTGGCCGTCCTTGGAGGCGATGCGGTGGTGGTAGAGGATCTTCATCGCGATGTCAGGGTCAGGAGGCGGGGGCGCCGCCCGGGAAAACGGCGTGGGCCAGGCGGCGGGCGGCATGGTGGAGGACGAAGGCGGCGGGCAGGGTGGCCAGCACCGCCAGGGCCGCCGCCGCCAGCGGACGGTCGGGCAGGAAGCGGGCCAGGCCCACCAGGAAGATGCCGTGCAGCAGAAAATATTCGTAGATGTAGCCGGCGCCGCCGGACAACCAGGCCGGTGAGGGCCGGGAGCCCAGGGCGAGGGCCAGCAGGGCGCCGCCCAGGGCGGCATAGCCGAACTGGATGCCGAGGCTGGGCCAGAGCAGCCAGGGCACCGCCAGCGCCGCGACGGCGGCGGGGGCGGGGAGGGGAGGCGCCAGGCGCAGCAGGCCGCCGACCGAGAAGGCGAGCACGTGCCGGCTCAGGTCCACCTCCGTGCGGCTGGCCACCAGCCAGGCGGCCACGGCGAAGACCAGGGCCAGCACCGCCGCCGGCCGGCCCGAGGCCCGGGCGGCGGCGGCCAGGACATAACAGAGCAGGATCAGGGAGAGAAACCAGGAGACGATGTTGACCAGGTTCCAGCCATGGGTGAAGTAGCCCAGGCCCAGCATCTGGGAGACGAACTGGTAGGCGGAGAAGTCCTTGGCATGGAAGGCCCAGGTGAGGGCGAAGCTGAACAGCATGGCCAGCCAGTAGGCCGGGAAGAGGCTCCTCAAGCGGCCCAGGAACCAGCGCCCCGTTCCCGTTTCCGGTCGGACGAAAGCCAGATAGCCGCTGATGGCGCAGAAGATCGCCACCCCCATCTGGCCGTAGCTCAGGCCGCCCACCTCGGCCTGGTCGTAGTGGCCGTTGACGCTCAGGCCATGCTGGACGGTGACCAGGAGGATGGCCGCCAGGCGCAGGACGTCGAGTCCCGCCTGACGGGCGGTGGCGGGCCGGGCGCTCATGGGGCTGGCGGGTCGTGGGGGCGCTGCCGGCGCCTCATGCCGCCAGCTCGTTCTGGCGGAGGAAGGCCTCGTACATCAACAGGGACCAGAGGGCGGGATTGTGGTCCCGGGCGCCGGACAGGTGCTCTTCCAGCATGCGGCGGATCTCGGCCATGTCGAACAGGCCGGTGTCGGCCATGCGCTGGGAGGTCAGGGCCTCGGTGAGGCGGGCCTTGAGGGGGCCCCGGAACCATTCCGCCAGGGGAATGGAAAAGCCCATCTTGCGGCGGTACATGATGTCGTGGGGCAGGTAGGGTTCCAGGGCCTTCTTCAGCATGAACTTGCCCTCGGCGCCGTCGATCTTGAGGGCGGAGGGCAGGCCTGAAACCCATTCCACCAGCTTGTGGTCCAGGAAGGGCACCCGCACCTCCAGGGCGTGAGCCATGCTGGCCCGATCCACCTTGGTGAGGATGTCGCCCACCAGGTAGGTCTTCATGTCCAGATACTGGACCTGGCCGTAGACGTCCTGGCTGGGATTGCGGCGGTCGTGCCGGCGCAGCACCTCCACCGCCCGGTAACCGTTCAGGCGCTTGCGGAACGCCGCGCTGTACATGCGGTCCCGCAGGCCGTCGCTGCACACGGAGACACCGTGGAAATAGCCCGCCACACTGTCCCGGCCCAGGGCCTCGAAGGTGGTCTTGGCGCGCAGCACCTTGGGAGCCCAGTCGGCCTTGGGGTACAGCCTGCCCAGGGTGCGGAACAGGGGCTGGCGGACGAAGCCGGGCATGGCCCGGCGCATCTTCTCCTCGATGCCGTGCCAGCGGTAGCGGCGGTAGCCGATGAAGTTCTCGTCGCCGCCGTCACCGGACAGGGCCACGGTCACGTCCTTGCGGGCGAGCTGGCAGACCCGGTAGGTGGGCATGGCGGAGGAGTCGGCGTAGGGCTCGTCATAGAGCCGCGCCAGTTCGTCCACCAGGCTGATGTCGTCGGACTCCACCAGGTTGCTGTGATGGTCGGTGCGGTAACGCTCCGCCACCTGGCGGGCATAGTCGGACTCGTCGAACTTGGGGTTGGTGAAGGCGATGGAACAGGTTTTAACCGGCTGGTCGGTGAGCCCGGCCATCATGGCCACCACGGCGGAGGAATCCACGCCCCCCGACAGGAAGGCCCCCAGGGGCACCTCGGCCACCATGCGGATCTTCACCGCCTCCCGGAAGCGCTCGATGAATTCGGCCTCGGCCTGGGCCAGGCTCATGGACGGCAGGGATTGGAAGGGCACGTCCCAGTATTCCTCGGGGACGGGCAGGGGGTGGCCCCGGCGGATCAGCATGCGGTGGCCGGGCGGCAGCTTGAAGGCATTGCGGTAGATGGTGCGGGGCTCGGGCACGTAGCCGTAGCCGAAATAGTCCTCCACCGCCTCGTCGTCGATGTCCCGCCGGAAGCCGGGCCAGGCGGTGAGGGTCTTCAATTCCGAGCCGAACACCAGGAAGCCTTCGTCGGTGACCGCGTAGTGCATGGGTTTGATGCCCAGGCGATCCCGGGCCATGAAGAACACTTGCTGGCGACGGTCCCAGAGGGCGAAGGCAAACATGCCCCGGAAATGGTGCACGCAGTCCACGCCCCACTGTTCCCAGGCGTGAACGATGGTTTCAGTGTCGGAGCGGGTCCGGAAGGTATGGCCCAGGGCGGTGAGTTCGGGGATGAGGTCGACGAAGTTGTAGATCTCGCCGTTGAACACCACCCAGACGCTGTCGTCCTCGTTGGCCAGGGGCTGCTGGCCGGCGGCGATGTCGATGATGGACAGGCGGCGATGGCCCAGGCCCAGGCCGGGCTCCAGGTGCAGGCCGGCCTCGTCGGGGCCGCGATGGGACTGGATGTCGTTGATGCGCTGGAGGACGTCCCGGTCGATGGGGCGCTGTTCACGCAGGTCGAAGATGCCGGTTATGCCGCACATAGGAGTTTCTCGTAGATGTTCTGGTATTCCGCCGCGGCCCGGGGCCAGGAAAAGCGCTGTTCGATCCGTTCCCGGGCGGCCATCCCTTCACGCTGGCCTCGGGCGCTGTCTCCAGCATAATCGGCCAAAATTCCGGAAAGTTTATCGGCATCGCCGGGCGTCCACATGAGGCCGTTGATCCCGTCCTCCACCAGTTCCGGCGTGCCGCCCACCCGGGTGGCGACGATGGGCAGGCCGCTGGCCATGGCTTCCAGGATGGTGTTGGAGATGCCCTCGCCCAGGGAGGGCAGGGTGAAGACATCGAAGGCCCGCAGCCATTCCGGTGTGTCGGAGCGGTCCCCCGGCAGCAGGACGCGCTTTCCCACCCCCGCGGCGTCGGCCAGGGCCCGGCATTCGGCCCGGGTCGGCCCGTCGCCGACGATGACCAGCCTCAGGCCTTCCGGGTCGGCGGCCGTCCGGCATAACTGGGTGAAGGCCCGTACCAGGGTGGGATAGTCCTTCACCGTCGCCATGCGGCCCACGCTGCCGATGACGCAGCGGGCGCCCGCGAAGAAATCCGGCGCGTCCGGCACGGGGCGATCGCCCTGGCGGGGATGGAACTTGGTGCTGTCCACCCCGTTGTAGATCTGGGACAGGCGGGCGTCCGCGACGCCCACCGTGGTCCGCAGCCAAGCCTCCAGGTCCCGGCTCACGGCGATGTAATGGTGGATGACCCGGCGGGCGGCCCGGCGCATCAGGTTGTATTTCCAGTTGGTGCCGTCGATGTCGTACATGTCCCGGCCGTGCTCGCCGTGGACCCGGCCTTTCACGCCCCACGCGGCGCCCACGAACTGGGCTTCCAGGGCATTGAGGTTGCGGGTGTGGAGGATGGCGGGCCGGAGCCGGGAAAACAGCCGGTAAAGGCGCGGCATCCAGGAGTAGTCGTGGCCGGGACGCTTGCCCAGGTCGTGGAAATCCACCGGCTGGGCGGTGATGCGCCGGCGGAAGTCGCCATAGCCGGACAGACAGATGACGACGTGGCGGAAGCGGTCGGGCGGCAGATGGTTGAACAGGTTCACCATGCCGTTCTCCATCCCGCCGGTGCCGAAATGGTAGACCACGTGGACGACGAGGGGCAGGGTGTTCATGGCTGGGGCGCGCTTCCGTCCAGGATGGGGTTGAGGGTGGGGCGGGCCGCCTGGAGCAGGCCCAGGAGCCGGGCTTCCGCTTCGGCGGGATTGTCCCCATAGGGGGTAGCCACCAGCAGGGCGGCGCCGGCATCGCCTCGACCGGAAAGCTTGCCCAGGGCCAGGCGCCCCTTGCCGGCCAGGCTGTTGGTCTCGTCGGCGCCGCCGATGCGCCACCAGGTCCAGACCAGCAGGCGACGGTCCACCCCAGGGGCGTGGAGCAGCGCCTGGCGCACCCTGAGGGATTCGCCGCCCAGGCTCAGGGTCCGGTCGGTTTCCAGCAGATCCCGCCAAACCGGGTCCTTTTCCTCGACCAGCACGTTGCGGCTGTTGATGAGTTCGGCGTCCTGGCGCTGGGCGCCGTACCAGGCGACATGCAGCAGGACGGTGGCGCCGTCCCGCTCCAGCGTCAGGGTCCGTTGATCATCCATGCCCCGCCAGCGTGGGCGCCAGTCGATCCCCGTCCCGGGCGCCACGGCCCAGCCGGCTGGCGGTTGCCAGGTCGCCAGGGGCGAGGGGGCCGGGTGGGGAGCGCCGAGGCTGGCCAGATAGGCGGGGAAGGGCGCCAGGCAAAGCAGGGCCAGCACGGCCATGCCCCAGGGCGGCCGGCTGGCCGGCCCGGCCAAATGGCGAGCCTGGGGGGCGGGCGGGTCTTCCCGCCAGCGGTTGCCTACCCAGAAAAGGAGCAGGATCACCACGCCAAACCAGATCCAGCCGTAGATCAGATGGTCGACCCCGGTGGCCAGGGTCATGCCGGAATAATGGCCGAGAAGGACGATGAGGGTGGCGCGCAAAGCGTTGGCCGCCACGGGCGTGAGGACGCAGACCAGGCCGAAAGCCAGCCGCTTCCAGGGGGTCTGGTAGGTCAGGTAGGCGTAAAGCCAACCCAGGACCAGGGTGGAAAGGAAGTAGCGGATGCCGGAGCAGGCTTCCACCACGCTCCACTCTCCGGAGGGCAGGACGAAGAAATTGCCTTCCTGGTAGACCGGAATGCCGAACAGGCGCACGGCCCCGACGGTGAAGTCGGCGGTGAAGCGGATCATGGGTTCGATGAGGGAATCCCCGGCGGGCACCATGAAGTAAAGGTAGAGCAAGGGGAAGAGCAGGGCGCGGGCCAGGGCGCGGCCGTAGAGCCCCCCCACCGACGCCACCAGCACCGTGGCCAGGGCATAGTGTTCCACCACCAGGGCCCCGGCCAGACGGCCGGCCAGCCAGAGGAGGCCGGCGGCGGCCACCACGGCCAGGGCGGCGGGATCCGGTCTCGGGTCCAGGTCGGACAGGACATGGCGGCGGCGCCAGACCAGCCAGGCAACGATGGGCAGGATGACGTAGCCGTGGGCGTAGGTTTCGGAACTGTTCCAGACCGCCACCATGCTGGAAGCCGCCGGTTCCAGCAGCAGGACGGCCCCACCCCAGACCAGAGCCAGGGGTGCCAGGAGGGGGACGGCCGCCGCGCCGCTCACAGCTGGCCGCCTTCAGCCAGGCGGGCATCGACGCCAGCCAGGCTGGCTGGCCAGGTGTAGTCGGCCAGCACCCGGGCCCGGGCCGCCGGCCCGCAATCCTGGCCTGCCAGGACCTGTTCCACGGCGGCGGCGAAGGCGGCGGCGCCATCGGCGCGCAGGACTTCCGTCTCCAGTTGGGCATGGATGCCCTCCAGGGCCTGGGGGCTGCATACCACGCTGCGGGCCATGGCCATGGCCTCCAGCACCTTGTTCTGGATGCCCCGGGCGATGCGCAGGGGCGCGACCACGGCAGCGGCGTGGGCCAGATAAGGGCGCACGTCCTCCACCCGGCCGGTGACCTTGACGCCCGCTCCGGCCAGGGCACGCACCTCGGCCGAGGGGCGGCTGCCGACGATGTAGAAGACCAGGTCCGGGTGGCGGCCGCGCAGGACCGGCAGCACCTCCCTGGCCAGCCAGACCACCGCGTCGACGTTGGGCCAATAGTCCATGGCCCCGGTGAACACCAGGGCCCGCTCGCCGGTGGCGAAGGGGGAGGGCCTGGCCGGTTCCGGGGAGAAATAGGCGGCATCCACGCCGTTGTTGAAATGGCCGATCTTCCCGGCGGATTCCGGCGCCAGCCGGCGGAAGTCGGCGGCCTCGGATTCCGAGACGAAGAGGCCGGCGTCGAACTCGCCGGCCACCCGCCGTTCCCAGGCCAGCAGACGGCGGGCTTCCCGGCGGTAGAGCCAGGACAGGGGCCAGGGCTTGGTGGGGGCGTATTGCCGCCACTTGTCCGAGTCGATGTCGACGAAATCCATGATCCGCCGGATGTCCCGGGCATCCATGACGTATTGGGCCATGGCCGAGGAATAGACCACGGCGGCGCTCACGCCGGTCGCCAGCTTGTCCCGGACCCAGGCGGTGAGGGTCGCGTCCCGGTAATAAGGCAAGGTGAGGGCTTCACCGGTGGCCAGGCCAGCCAGGGAATGCCACTTGCGGCGGCCGGGATCCAGGGGGACGAGCTTGAGGTCGGCGCACACCTCTGCCAGCTTGGAGGCATGGCGCCAGTCTTCGGGATCGTCGACGAAAGCGCCCAGGTGCACCGCCCAGTTCTCGGCCAGATGGCGCAGCAGGTGCCAGGAGCGGATCTTGTCGCCCTTGTCTGGCGGGTAGGGAATGCGGTGGGCGAGGAAGAGCAGGCCGCGCTTCATGGGCAGGCTCCGGGTCCCTCAGCCCAGATTGCGCACGATATGGGGGCCCAGGAAGTTGGCCACGGGAAGGGGAAGCCGGCGCCAGGCCTCGATGAACAATCGGTACTTGGGATTGTTGGGGTTGTTCTCCGGCACCCGGTCAGCCTTCACCAGGCGGTAACGGTAGGCCAGGGGCTGGGGCTCGAAGCCCCAGTTGCGCTTGAAGTCATAGGGGCCCGTGCCCACCTTGCTGCGGCCATAGTCGAAGACGCGATAGCCACGCTCGCAGGCCCGACGCATCAGTTCCCAGTACTTGAAATCGTTGCCGGCCAGGCCCCGGGCATCCTCGGTGTCGCCGGCGTAGTAGGGCAGGATTTCGTCTCGGAAGTAGAAGCTCAGCACGCCGCTGATGAGACGCCCGTCCGGCGCCCGCACCAGCAACACATCACAGTCCTTGCCGAATTCTTCCCGCAGCAGGGCGAAGAAGCGTTTGGGGAGGGCGGGCGTGCCATGCCGGTGGACATTGTTGGCGAAGACCTGGAAGAAGCCGTCGACGCCGCTTTCCTCCTCGCCGCGCAGTTCGTGCTTGATGCCCTTGCGGACCATGGCCCGCTGCTTGCGGGGGATGGCCAGCATGTTTTTTTCCACGTCCGGGTCCAAGGCCTTGCGGAAGGTGACGTACAGATCCGTGCCCGGCCAGCTTTCGTCGTGGGGCGTGTCGCGGTCCCGATACTCCAGGTGGCCGACGCCCAGACGCTGGGCCAGCTGGACGGCATGGGTGTCCAGCAGGGCGCGGGCTTCCGCCGATGCCGCGGCGATGCCGCCGTAGACGCAGAAAGGCAGGGAGATGAGGCTGTGGCCGAAGAGCCGGCTGCGGATCTCGGCCAGGGGCAGCACCCCCTCGATGCGGCCATCGCGTTCGGCGAGCAGGAAGTGGGTGGGATGGCGGAAGGCGCGCTCGATGACGCGCTTCCAGCCGAAACGATGAAAGAAGGTAGTCTGGGGCAGGGCCAGGACGAAGGCGTCCCAGGCGGCGGCGTCACCCTCCCGGGCGGGTCGGACAGTGAGGCTCATGGCGGTGCTCAGGCAAGTTCGCTGGCGTAGACCTGGTCGGCCCGGCCCCAGCGGAAATCCCGGCACAGGCGCTCCAGTTTGTTCTCCATGCGGCGAAGATTCACGTAATGGCGGAAACGGCTTTTCAGGGGAGCGCCGGGAATCCGGGGCTGGTCGGGGTCCACTTCCCAGGGATGGAAATAGAACATGGCCGGCCGGCCGTCCCGCCGGTTGACCTGGCCGATGAGCCAGCGGGAGGCGGCGTAAGGCAGCAGGCGGAAGAAGCCGCCGCCGGCGGCGGGCAGGTTGCGGCCATGCCAGTCGACGGTGGTGGGGGGCATTTCCAGGAGGCCTGGGCAGCGCGGTGGCCGGTAGGGGAAACGGGGGGCGTCGGGCATGCCGTAATGGTCGTGGGCGATGGGATAGATGCTGGAACTGTAGCGGTGGCCTGTTTCAGCCAGCACGTCCAGAGCCCAAAGATTGGCATGGCCGATGGAGAAGCTGGGCGCCCGATATCCCGCCACGGAGGTTCCTCCCAGATCCTCGAGGAGGGCCTTGGCCCGGCGCACGTCTTCCCGGAAACGGCCGGGATCCATGGCGGTGGCGCGCTCGTGGCCATAACCGTGACTCGCCAGTTCGTGGCCCGCGGCGACAATCGCCCGCACCACGGCTGGATGCCGTTCGGCGATCCAGCCCAGGGTGAAGAAGGTGGCCTTGACGCCATGCCGATCGAACAGCGCGAGGATGCGCTCCACGTTGGCTTCCACCCGGCAGGGCCAGGATTCCCACTCGGACCGGGGGATGGTGTGCTCGAAGGCGCCGACCTGGAAGTAATCCTCCACGTCGACGCTCATCACGTTGGTGATGCCGGCCGCGCCCATGGGCCGCGCCTAGCTCCGCCGCCGGGCCGACAGCGGGCCGCCGGTCATTCGCTCTCCTGGCCGGCTGTGACGGTGTAGAGGACTTTCCGCACCAGGGGGATCAGCCGGTTGAGAGACCGTTCCAAAGCCACCAGGCGGGCATCGATGTCGTCCGGCAGGCCATGGGCGTAGGCGGCCATGGCGACGGGCTGGGCCGGGCGCTGCGCCACCGGCTCGGCGGCTTCCTTGACGTGGGGCGCCTGGTGGTGGACTTCCTGCTGCATGTCGGCGATGACTTCCTCCACCGCAGCGGAATCCAGGTGGTTGCGCTCCTCCAGGTAGCCGAACAGGAGCAGGCGGTCGCAGAGGGTGTTGATGCGCCGGGGAACGCCGCTGGTGAACTGGTGGATGATGTCGAAGGCGTCCTCGCTGAAGGCGGGATTGCCCTGCCAGCCCGCGGTGTTGAGGCGATGCAGGATGTACTGGATGGTTTCCGGCCGATCCAGGGGGCCCAGATGGTAGGAGGCGATGACCCGTTGTCGCAGCTGGAGCATCTCCGGGCTCTGGATGGTGTCGCGGAACTCGGGCTGACCGAGGAGAAAGCTCTGCAACAGGGGTTTGTCGCCCTCGTGGAAGTTGGAGAGCATGCGCAGCTCTTCCACCGCCCGATGGTTCAGGTTCTGGGCCTCGTCGACAATGAGCAGCGGCCGGCGATTCTGGCGCACCGCCAGGCGCAGGTAATCCTCCAGGCTCTTGAGCACCGCCGACTTGCTGAGGCCCTCGGCCTGGAGGCCGAAAGAAGCGGCGATGCTGCGCAAGGTGTCTTCGGCATCCAGCTGGGTGCTGACCAGTTGGCCGATCAGGTAGCTGCCGTTTTCCAGCTTCTTCAGCAGGCTTTTCACCAGCAGGGTCTTGCCGGCACCCACGTCGCCCGTGATGACGATGAAGCCCTCGCCCAGGGATAGGCCGTATTCCAGATAGGCGAAGGCCCGCTTGTGGCCCTTGCTGGCAAAGAAGAAGCGTGGGTCCGGATTGAGCTGGAACGGTTTGTCGCGCAGGTGGTAGTAACTCTCGTACATCTCAGAAGCTCATGCTGAGGCGGGCGGAGACGCTGTTTTCGCTGTAGCCGCCATTGGTGGAATCGTCGGAGCGCTTCACCCGCCGCGCTTCCAAGGTGCCGGTCGCCTGCTTGGCCAGCTGGCGGGAAAGGCTCCAGGCCATGGACCAGTCGTCGCTCTTGCTGCCCGCGGCCTGGGCGCTGGTGGAGGACAGGGACAGGGTGGAGGTCATCCGGGGAGTGAGCTTGTAGTTCCAGCTGCCCGTCACGGCGCGGGTCTCGTCGTTGGTCGCCGTCGCGAGCAGATCGATCTGGGTGCGGCTGAGATTGAGGGCGAACGTGCTCTTCCCGGTCTTGTAGCTGACCGTGCCGGAAAGGGTCTTGTTGAGGGTGAATCCGGACTGGAGCTGGGAGGTGAGCACAGGCAGGTTGAAGATGAGGGGCAGGCAGACGGCGGGGTCGGGGGAACCCGAGCCGGAGGGCACGAAGATCAGCAGGTTGTCGCACAGGTAGACGTCATAGGCGATGGCCTGGAGTATCTGGGCGAAGGTGTCGGTAACCTGCTCGTTATAGCGCAGGTCCCAGACGGTCTGGCGCGTGCGGTGGTTGAAGCTGAGGCCGTAGGAGTCGCCGTTGTAGCGCTTCCCGACGTTGGCGCCCAGGGAAGTCCGCGGCGAGGGGTTCCAACTGCCGCCCACGCTCCAGAAGCTGCCGCTGGTCTGGCTGTAGGCATTGGTGGTGCCGTTGTTGGAGTCGCGGCCCACGGTCAGGTTCAGGGTGACCTTGGGTGTCACGGCATAACCGATATTGCCGCTCAGGCTGCTGAAGTGGGAGGCGTTGGCGTCGCCATCGCTGTTTTGCTGCTGGAAGTTCAGGCCCCAGGGGGTGCGTTGAAAGTGGGGGCCGCTGGATAGAGTGACGCTGAGGTTGCTGGCGGAGGCGCCGGAAATGGCGGCGTTGTCGCTGTCGGAATAGGAAACCATCCAGCGGGCGTCCAGCTTGGCCTTGTCGCCGAACCGGCTTTTCCAGGAAGGCGTCAGGCTTACCGTTTTGGTTTCGGAAAGGTTGCCCGTGGTGTTGAAGTTGCCGGTACCGGTGGACTTGGTGAGGTCGGTGTTGACTTGGCTGATGTTGGCGGAGCCGTCCAGAAAGAAGTGGTCTTCGAGGATTTCGGTCCTCAGCGTGGCCGCCAGCTGATTGTTGAGGGCGTTCTCCTTGCTGTCGTGGCTGTAGAGCAGGGATTGCAGGCTATAGTCGACGGAGTATTCGCCCCGGCCGCCCTTGCTGGAAAGCTTGAAGCCCGGCCGAATCTCGGTGATGAACGAGGATTCCCGGCCGGTGCTGACCAGGGATACGTTGTCGGAATAGCGCTCCATGGCCGAGAAGGTCGGCGTGAAGGTCATGTCGGCCCACGCGCTCCCCGTGACCAGGGCGATGGCCGCGACCAGAAGTCGCGAGGCCCTACTGTTGCTGACCATACTCGCCATAACCGCCGTAGCCGTATCCATAGCCGTAGTAATCCCCGGCGCCCGTGCGGACCGGGGCCTTGTTGAGCACGATGCCGACGTGCTCGCAGTCCGCCAGGTGCGACAGAGCATCCTTGATCGCTTCCCGGGGGGTCCTTTCGGCTTCCACCACGAAGACGATCTGGCCCATGTAGGTGGCGAGGACGCTGGCCTCGCTGGTGGCCAACAGGGGCGGGCAGTCGAAGATGATGATGCGGTCCTGGTAGCGGCTGGAGATGTCCTGCACGAACGCCTTCATGGCGGAACTGGCCAGCAGCTCCGTGGCGTGGGCGAATCCCCGGCCGGAAGGCAGGACCGTAAGCTTGGCGATGTCGGTCTTGATGAGGACATCCGACAAGGGCATCTTGGGATCGCGCAGCACATCCAGCAGACCCTTCTCGGCCTGCAGGCCCAGGTAGCGGATCACCGAGGATTTGGCCACGTCGGCGTCCACCAGCAGCACCGTGGTCTCCAATTCGGTCGCCATGCTGATGGCCAAATTGATGGCGGTGAAGGACTTGCCTTCACCGGGCACGGAACTCGTGACCATGATCAGATTGCCGTTGGGAATGGGCGGATTGCCCGCATGTCCCAGGGCATTGCTGATCAGGGGGCGCTTGATGAGCCGGTACTCCTCGGCGATCTTGCTGCGTCCTGCGTCGGGCGTGAGGGCGCCGGCCTGGCGCAGCCGGGCCAGATTCACCGTGCCACGCTGGCTGCCGATGACGGTGGCGGGGCCATCCTCGGATGTGCCGGCGCCACTCGGCGGGAACCCCCGGGGCTTGGGTGCCGGGCCCTGCAAGCCAAAGGAGGCCTCGGCTTGCTCGATGGCGGCTTCGATGAGGCGGCCGCCTTCCGCTGCGGGCGGCGAGGGCCGGTTGCTCTGAATGGTGGAGGGGGGCGATTCCGGCTGGCCCATCTTGCCAGCAGCGCGTTCGATGATGCTCATGACGGCTCCTTGGGCTAGGCAGCGGGTGAAAGGAAGAGGTAGTAGACCAGTTGGCCGATCAGGGCCAGGACCAGGCCGGCACTCACCACCGCGAACAACAGATTGCCCCGGCGGGCGCGGCGGCGGCTGTCTTCGGTCTCGATCATGGTGACCATGCCCAGGAGGGTGTGGCTGGTCAGTTCCCTCAGGTGGCTGCGGCTTTCCACGGTCGGCCGGATTTGCACCAGGAGGAATGCCAGGCCGAAGCCTATGCCCAGTCCACCCAGGGGAACCGCGGATACCAGCAGGGGCCGGTTGGGCCAAGCCGGTTCGTTGGGCACCCGGGGCGGGTCCACGACCCGGAAGTCCACCACGTCGGTCTTGCTTTCCACTTCGCCGGAGAGGGCGGCGGTCTCGCGCCGGGACAGCAGTTCCTCGTAGTTCTTCTTGAAGACCTCGTAGTCCCGCATCAGCTGGGTGAATTCACCCTCGATCAGCGGGATGCGGTCCACGGATTTGAACAGGTTGTCGTGCTTGCCCTGTAGCTGGCCCACCCGAGCCTTGAGGGAGGCGACGTTGGCGTCGCTCTCGGCGATGGCCAGGGAGAGTTGCTGGTAGACCGGATTCTGGGCCTTGGTGCCGACCGACTGGACCTGGTGCTTGGCCGCGGCATCCTCTTCCTGCTTCTTCTGCTCTTGAAGCCGGGCGATCAACTGCTTGGTGCGGGCGATTTCCGGGTGGATGTCGGTGTAGCGCAGGCGCAGGCTGTCCAGTTGGGACTGGAGGGTGGAGATGCGGCCATCCAGGGCGGAAGAGGTGGCGCTGGTCACGGCGGGAGGGGGCGTGACCAGAACCTCTTCCTGGTCTGACAACTGCTGCTGCAACTGGGACTTGCGCTTCGACGCCTCCTCCAGTTCCATCTTGGCCTGTTCGAGAGCGACCTTGACCTCGTTCAGCTTGGCGTAATAGTCGCCGCCCTGGCCAGGCATGGTGCCCACGTGGCGGCGTTTGAACTCCTCCAGCTGAGCTTCCTTGTCACGCAGTTTGGCCTCGTAGTTCTTCAACTGCTCGTCGATGAATTTCTGGGTGTTGGTGATGTCCTTGCGGGTGCCGCCCAGGCTGCTCTCGGTGAAGATGGTGAGCAGGGACTGAACGACGCGCTTGGCCAGATCGGGATTGGCGCTCTGGTAGGTGATGGTGTAGAGGTTTTCCCGCTCGGTGCCCTGGAGGCGAATGGAGGCGGCCAGCCCGGAGTAGAGGTCTTCCTGCTGCTGGGGTGTCTTGGCGCGCAGGTCCAGGTCGGTCATGCGGGCCACTTTTTCCAGGTTGGGACGGCTCGCCAGGGTCCGGGTCATCATGGAAACCTGCTGGTCCAGGTTGGGCTGGACGGCCAGCCCGGACAACAGGGGTCTCAACAGGGACTGGGTATCCACGTAGACCCGGGCCTGGGCCTCGTAGCGGTTTTCCAGCAAATACACCCAGACCCAGCCAACCACGGCCACCGCCCAGGCGGTGCCGATCACGATCCAGCGTCGCCGCCAGATGGCGCGGGCATAGCCCAGGACCTGCGATATCGCCTCGTTCATCCGGTCACGCTCCAGGAAGGCATGGCATGCTGCCCGGCGGGATTAGAACCAGCTCTCGGGAATGATGAGCACGTCGCCGGGGCGCATGTCCACGTTGGCGGAAATGTCCCCGCCCTTGACGAGATCCTCGAGGCGCACGCCATATTGCTGGGGCTTGCCGTCCATGACACGAAGGATGCTGGCCCGGTTGCCGGAGGCGAACTCGGTCAAGCCACCCACGGCGATCATCACATCCACCAAGGTCATCTGGTCGCGGAAATTGAGGGC
Organism: Thiobacillaceae bacterium; assembly: GCA_035332045.1. Classification (GTDB taxonomy): domain Bacteria; phylum Pseudomonadota; class Gammaproteobacteria; order Burkholderiales; family Thiobacillaceae; genus PFJX01. Next base: position 25,378 of record DAOQNK010000012.1, read on the forward strand.
CTGGGGCTTGGCGGCCTGACCCACGACGCGAATCTGCTGGCTGTAGGGGCCAACGCCGCCGGAGACGATGATGGTGACCACGGGATCCTGGATGTAGCGTCCCAGGGATTTCTCGATATCCCGGGCGAGCTGGGAAGGCGTCTTGCCGCTGGCGGGCATGTCTTCCACCAGGTTCATGGTCATCTTGCCGTCGGGGCGGATGGGGAAGGAGCCGGAGACTTCCGGATTGCCCCACACGAAGACGTTGACGGTATCGCCCGGGCCGAGCTGGTAGAGCCAGTCGGACGTGGCGCCGGACTTGGCCGGCGCGGGCGGATAAAGCGGATCATTGGCGCAGGCGGTAAGGAGCCCAGCGATCAGGACGGGCAGCAGATAACGGTTCATCCGGGTTCTCCCAAGACAGGTCGGTTCAGCACATGGATTATGCCACACGCCATTGTCGGCATTCCGGAAGAGAACTTGAGGATGGGCGCGGGGCGCGGGCATGCCAGCCCGGCGGTGATCAGGGGCACGCCGCCGGGCTAGTCAAGCCAGCGTACCAGGTAGAAGAGCCTGAAACCTTCCGAGGATCGGGAAGGGCCCGAGGCGATCGCCGCGCGAAAGCCCGCCTCGGGGTTGGCCGCGGCCCGGGCCTCGGCCTCGCTGGCATGGAGGGTGACGCAATTCTCGGGGAAACGCCGACGGGCGCGTCCCTGGGGCGAATAGATGACCACGGGACCGGTCTGGACGACCGGGGATTCGGTGTCCGAAATCAGGCTGGAGATGGCTTCGGCCATCAATTCAGCTTCTTGCTCGACGGCACGAACTCCAGGGGCTGAACGGCCTGGGGCTCGTCGGTGAAATGGGGACGCTCATCCCGGGCCAGGCCCAGGGCCTGCGCCAACTCGGCTTCCCGGGCGGAGATCAGGCCCAGGCACATGCGGATGTTTTCCACCGTGTCGGGCGTCAATGGGCTGGGCACGCCATCCCTGGGGGCCAGGTCCCGGACGATGGAAGTCAGCGTCTTGCGCATGGCGCGCAGGACCTGCTGTTCCTTGGACAGTTCGTTTTCGTTGCTCATTGCGCTTCCGCCTGCCGGCGCTTTTGGAATTGGGGTCATTGTCCCCAGGCCGGGAGGGAGGGGTCAACCATGATCCCGGTGGGGACGCAGGGTAGAACTCCTGCTATCCCTGTCGTGGGTGCTCAAGTAAACTCGGCGGGAGCCGATAAACAACAAACTGCCAAGACCAACCACATTCAGGCGCCATGAACCGTTCCTCGCTTCTTTCGGCGATCCTCGCCCTCGGCCTCGCCGGCTGTGCCGCCAACGGCGATCCGCGCGATCCCCTGGAACCCATGAACCGGGCCATCCACGGTTTCAACGAGGGCTTTGACCGGGCCATCCTCAAGCCTATGGCTCAAGGCTATGCCACGCTCATGCCGTCCTTCGCCCAGACAAGCGTGAGCAACTTCTTTTCCAATCTGGACGACGTGACCGTTCTGGCCAATGACATTCTCCAGGGTAAGCTGGAACAGGGCGCCCGCGATTTCCTCCGGCTTTCCTTCAATTCCACGTTTGGATTCCTGGGCATTCTGGATGTGGCGGGCGAAATGGGCCTGCAAAAGCACAACGAGGATTTTGGCCAGACCCTGGGTCGCTGGGGCGTGACCGCCGGACCGTACCTGGTATTGCCCTTCCTGGGTCCCAGCGACTTCCGCGATACCGCGGGTTTCCTGGTGGACACCGAGTACACCGATCTGGTCCGCAATCACGACAACGATTCTCTCCGCAATCCCGTCCTGGCCCTGCGCGTGGTCAGCCGCCGCGCCGATTTGCTGGACGCCAAACGGGCACTGGACGCGGCCGCGCTGGATGAATACGAATTCACCCGCGACCTCTACCTGGAACGCCGCAAGAGTCTGGTGCACGACGGCAAGCCACCCCGCGAGGAATGAGCAAGGCCTTCGTCCGGGAAGACACGGCGGAGGAAGATGAGGAACCCGGGGCCCCCGCCCTTCCTGCCGGTACCAAGAATTACATGACGCCGGCGGGCCATGCCCGCATGCTGGCCGAACTGGCCCATCTGGTGCGAACCGAACGGCCCGAGGTGGTTGGCGTGGTGTCCTGGGCCGCCGGCAATGGCGACCGCTCCGAAAATGGCGATTACATCTACGGCAAGAAGCGCCTGCGTGAGATCGACCGCCGCATTCGCTTCCTGAGCAAGCGCCTGGAGAATGCCGAGGTCGTGGACCCGGCCCGCCAGGAAAACACCGAGCAGATTTTTTTTGGCGCCACGGTCAGCGTTCTGGATGAGAACGGTGGGGAATGCCGCTACAGCATCGTGGGCTTGGACGAAGCGGATCCCGGGCGCAACCGCATTTCCTGGATTTCCCCCCTGGCGCGGGCCCTGCTCAAGGCCCGGGTCGGCGACAGCGTGCGTTTCCAGGCACCGGGGGGCCTCCGGGAGCTGGAAATCGTCGAGATCGACTATCTGCCCCTGGATTAGTCGGCCCCATGACGGCTGCGCTTCCGTTATGATGAACGTACTACAACCCGACGCCCCGCCCATGGACACCATTCGCATCCTGCTGGTCGACGATCATCCCCTGCTCCGTCTGGGTGTCCGCCGTTCCCTGGAAAACGAGGAAGGCTTCAGCGTCACGGGCGAGTGTGGCGACCTGGCCGGCGTGCGCACCTGGCTGAATGGCGGGGGTCAGGCCGATGTGGTGATCCTCGACCGCAGCCTGCCGGATGGCGATGGCCTGGAAGTCGCGCCCCTGCTGAAGGCCTCGGGGATGAAAGTCATCGTGCTGACCGTGGAAGACGGCGACGAGGAGATTCGTGCCGCCATCGACGCCGGAGTCGACGGCTACCTCCTCAAGTCCTCGGACACCGAACAGATCACCCACGCCATCGGCATCGTCCTCCAGGATGCCGGCGCTTTCCCGCCCCAGGTGGTGCAGAAGCTCACCCGTAGCGGCGGTGAGGATCCTCTGGCCCGTTTGTCCACCCGGGAACTGGAAATTGCCGAGTACGTGGCCCAGGGCTTCAGCAACAAGGTCATCGGTGGCAAGCTGAACCTTTCCGACAACACCGTCCGCAATCACCTGGCCAACATCATGCAGAAACTGGGCTTCCACAACCGGGTCCAGGTGGCCACCCTGGTGCTTCAGCATCTGAAGAAGAGCAAGCGCATCTGACATGGCGTCGGTTTCGGCCTGGCTATTCCGCCTCTTCCTGGCCTGGAGCCTGGTGTTGCTGCCCTGGACCCAGACTTGGTCTATGGCGTTTCAACAGCCGGACCAACCCTCGCCCTGCCATGCCAAGGTCGACACGCCTGCCCCGGACCAGTCCCACGGCGGGGGATGTTGCGCGAAGGCGACCTGCCATTGCATCGCCGCCATTGCCCTGCCCAGCACGCCGGCCATGGGTTCCAGCCCGGACGGCGCCAACTGGATCGCCTGGATCCCCGGGCACCCCTCCCAGCCCGACTTCGCGCCCACGCCGCCGCCTCCCCGCGCCTGACCCCGTTACCGTTCCCCATGAACCGGGACCCTCGCGGTCCCCTTGAACGGAGGTCACCATGCCATTCCTCGTGCGTCTTGCCCCGCCACTCCTCGTGGCGTTGCTGCTGAGCGCCTGCACCACGCTGGATACCCGGATTTCCCGGGAAGCGGTCCAGCAAAGCCTGAGCGCCAAGACCGGCCAGCCGGTCGCCCTGGCCGTGTCCGAACCTTCCCGGGCCGGCCCCTACACCCTGGCCAGCGCCGATGACGCGGTCAAACTGGCCTTCGCCCAGAGCCCGGCCGTCGCCGCCGCCTTGGCCGAGCTGGATGTCGCCGAAGCCCAGGCGGTGCAGGCCGGGCTGCTGAAGAACCCCTTCTTCCATGCCAGCCTGCTGTATCCCCATGACAACCAGGGGAAGCAGATAGACCTGGGCCTGACCTGGGATGTGCTGGGGCTCGTGACCCTGGGACCTCGCCGGGAGGCCGCCGACCAGGGCCGTCAGGCCGCCCGCCTGAAGGCCGTCGCGGGCCTGCTGGAACTGGCCGCGCAAAGCCGGGCTGCCTGGTACGCCCACATGGCGGACGTGGAAGGCGAGGCATGGCTCACTGAGCAGAGCAACGCCAGCGAACTGGGCGCGGAGATCGCCCGGCGTCTGGAACAGGCGGGCAACCTGCCAGTCCTGGCCTCGGCGTCTGCCCAGGCCGCGCGCCTGGAAGTCCGCGATGCCCTGGACGATGCACGCCTGGCCACCCAAGCCAGCCGGTCCCGCCTGGCCAGACTGGTGGGCATCGCGGATCCGTCCCGGCTCCGGTTGCCGGAACGCCTGCCCCGGCTGCCGGCCAAGGACCCGGCCGCGCCGGATCAAAGCGTCTTGGAAGCCGCCAACATCGGCCTCGCCTCCTTGGCGGCCGAGCTTGAACAGAGCCGTCGCCGGGTCGAGGCAGCCAGCACGCTGGCCTGGACCGAGGGGGTCGAAGTGGGCTGGGGCTGGGAACGGGAAAGCACCGGCAAATGGAAGGATGGGCCCAGTCTGGGAATCGCTGTGCCCTTGTTCGATACCGGCGAGGCGCGCCGCGCCGGCATCCGCTTCGAAGCCGACCGCCTGGAGGCCCGCATCGCGGAAATGAAGCTTGCCCTGGCTCGGGAGCTCCGTGACGCCATGGGCCGTATGCAGCGGGCCCGGGCCCGGGTGGAAGGTTTGCGGGAAAACCTCTTGCCCCTGTTGTCCGATGCCCAGGACCAAGCCCTGCTGCAATACAACGCCATGCAGAAGAGCCCCTTCGATCTGCTGGACCTCAAGCAAAGGGAACTGGCCGCCCTGCGGCAACTGGTGGCCGGGCTCGGTGACTACTGGCAGGCGCGAACCAGTGTGGAAGCCCTGAGGACGGGGGTGAGCATGGAGGCCGGCGGCCCGGCCCGTTCGCCGGCCCTGGCGCCCGCGGCGCAAACCAGCAGCGGAGGACATTGAGATGAACATGACCCTCACCCGCCGCCAGTGGCTTGCCGCCGCCGGCGGCCTGACCGCCACCACCGCCTTGCCCGGTACGGTGCAGGCGGCCGAAAACACACCCGCCCGCTGGCCCGCGAGTTCCAGCGGCGGCCCCGACCACCCGGGCCTGGAGCCCGGCCAGCCGGGCCGGGACTACACCCCGGTCAGCGTTCCCGGCGGCGCCAAGCTGCCCTGGAAGATCGTGGACGGGGTCAAGGTCTACCACCTGATCGCCGAGGAGGTGGAGCATGAATTCGCTCCTGGCCTGAAGGCCAAGTGCTGGGGCTACAACGGCGGCGTCCACGGTCCCCTCATCGAGGCCGTGGAGGGCGACCGGGTGCGCATCTACGTCACCAACCGGCTGCCCGCGCCCACCACGGTGCACTGGCACGGCGTGTTTCTGGTGAATGGCATGGATGGCGTCGGCGGCATCACCCAGCCCGTCATCAGGCCCGGTGAAACCTTCCGCTACGAGTGGACCTTCCGCCAGAGCGGCACCCTCATGTACCACCCCCACCACGACGAGATGACCCAGATGGCCATGGGCATGATGGGCCTCATCGTCGTCCATCCGAGAGGTATCCCCGAAGCCGAGCGGCCGGACCGGGATTTCGCCATCCTGCTCTCCGAGTGGAAGATCGAGCCCGGCGCCCGCCGGCCCGATCCCATGGCCATGAACGACTTCAACCTGCTCACCATGAACGGCAAGTGCTTCCCCGGCACCGAGAGCCTTGTGGCGAAGCTGGGGGACAAGGTGCGCATCCGCTTCGGCAACCTGTCGGCCATGGACCACCATCCCATCCACCTGCACGGCTTCTATTTCAACGTGGTGGGCACCGACGGCGGCGAGATTCCCGTTGCCGCCCGCTGGCCCGAAACCACGGTGCTGGTGCCCACCGGTTCCACCCGGGACATCGAGTTCGTGGCCGACGCGGAGGGGGACTGGCCCATGCACTGCCACATGACCCACCACCTCATGAACCAGATGGGCCATGGCCTGCCCAATATCCTGGGGGTGGACCTCTCCGACCTGGATGCCCGCATCCGCCAGCTGGTACCCGGATACATGAGCATGGGGGCTACAGGCATGGGAGAGATGGCGGAGATGAGCATGGACGGTCCGGCCAACAGCCTGTCCACCTACTTCGCGCCGGGCCAGTACGACCCCATCACCATGGGCGGCATGTTCACGCTGCTGAAAGTGCGTAAGGAGTGGGACGGCAAGACCGATCCGGGCTGGTATCCCCATCCGCCGGAGACCCGGGCCCGGCTGGCTTCCCCGGGGGAATTGAAGCGGGATGGCATCGAGCCGTCGGTGGCCGGGGTCAGGCCCGAGGAGGGTGGTGGCGGACGTTGACTCGAGGACGGAGCCGGCTTGCCGCCCAGGCTGTGGCGCCTGCTGCATCGCTCCGTCCATCGCTTCGCCCCTGCCCGGCATGCCGGCGGGAAAACCGGCCGGCATGCCCTGCGCGCAGCTGACCCGGGACTACCGCTGCGCCTGTTTCGGTC
>DAOQNK010000013.1:0-26525 GCA_035332045.1 Thiobacillaceae bacterium
CGGCCAGGGCGTAGTTGATGGAGCGGTTCCAGCCCATCACCACCTCGAAATTGCGATAGACCAGGAAAGCCGGGCCGGCGTAGCCCTGGGGCAGCAGGATGGCGCCGGGCAGATCGGACTTGGGCAGGGATTTGCCATCCGCCAGGGTGACGCCCAGGGCGGCCCACTGGTTCACCGGCAGCTTGTTGCCCAGGGTGGCCTGGGCGTAGTCGAAGCCCTCCGGCAACCGGACCTCGCGGCCCCACAATTCATCGCTCTGCCAGCCCAGGTGGGCGAGATACTCGGCGCCGGATTCCAGGGCGTCCGGCAGGGAACGCCAGATGTCCTTGCGCCCGTCGCCGTCGGCGTCCACCGCGTTGGCCAGAAACGTCGAGGGCATGAATTGCATCTGGCCCATGGCGCCAGCCCAGGAGCCCTTCATGTCCTTGGCCAGGACATGGCCTTCCTGAAGGATGCGCAAGGCGTTCAGCAGCTCTTCCCGGAAAAACCCGGCGCGGCGGCTGTCGTAGGCCAGGGTCGCCAGGGCGGCGGGCACGGGAAAGCCGCCGGTGAATCCGCCGTATTTGGTTTCCATGCCCCAAAGGGCCACCAGCAGGGCGGCGGGCACCCCGTGGCGGTACTGGATGGGATACAGCAGCTTGCGCTTGAGCCAGAGCCGGTCCTTGCCCGCTTGCACCTGCCGGCCACCCAGGCGGGCGTCCAGATAGTTCCAGAAGGTATCCACGAATTCAGGCTGGCGCTGGTCCAGTTCCAAGACCTTGGGAATGGGGCGGACATCGGCCAGGGCCCCATCCAGGGTGCTGGCGGATAGGCCCTTGCTCAGGGCTTCCGCCCGGAACGCCGCCAGCCAGGCGGAGAAATCCTGTTTGTCGCCGGCCTGGGCGGGTGTGGCCAGGAGGGCGAGGGCGAGGAGGGCGGCGAGGGGAAGCGAGGCCTTCAAGTCAACCCCGGGCGGGTTCCATGACCGCGTCCAGGTTCAGGTTGTCGCAGTAGTCGAAGAAGTCGCCACGCAGGGTGGGCAGATGCATGTCGGCGGGGACGCCGATGGTGATGTTCACCGAGAACATGGGCGTGCCGGTGTGGGGAGCCGGATAGGTCTCGGTGGCCAGTTCCTCGATGTTGATGCCCTGGCGGGCGAAGAAGTCCGCCAGGCTGTGGACGATGCCCGGGTGGTCCATGGCCACCACGTTGACCCGGTAGGGCACCAGCGGCGTCTTGCGTTCCGCTGGCCGGGTGCGCTTGTGGACGATGGCCAGGCCCAGTTCCTCGCCCACCTGGCCGAGGCGGTCCTCCAACTTGGACAGGGCGTTCCAGGGGCCGGAGATCAGCATCAGGATGGCGAACTGCCCCCCCAGCACGGCCATCCGGGATTCCTCGATGTTGCAGCCGGCCTCGGCGATGCGGCTGGTGAATCGCTGCACCAGGCCGACCTGGTCCTCGCCGCTGGCCGTGATGGCCAGATAGTCGATGTTGCTCATGGCATGTCCGTGGGGTTAATCAGCAAACACCCATTGTACCGGGGGACGCCCTGGCTTGCCGTCACCGTCCCAGCCTCATTCGACGATCTTGTTGATGGGCAACTCGATGATGCCCCGGGCCCCGGCCGCATAGAGGCGGGGGATCAGCTCCCGCACCTGCTTCTCGTCCACCACGGTGGAAAGCTCCACCCATTCCGGATCCGCCAGGGTGGAGAGGGTGGGGGTGGCCAGGGCCGGCAGGATGCCCAGGATACCGTCCAGGCCTGACCGGGGGGCGTTCATGGACAGCAACACCCGGGTGGCGGCGGCGATGGCGCCCTTGAGCAGCATCAGCACCCGCTCGATCTTGTCCCGCTTCCAGGCGTCCTTCAGGGCGTCGTGGTTGGCGATGAAACGGGGCGTGCTCTCCAGCACCACGTGCATGACCTTGAGGCCGTTGGCGCGCAGGGACGAGCCGGTCTCGGACACATCGACGATGGCGTCGGCCAGGATGGGGGGTTTCACCTCGGTGGCGCCCCAGGAGAACTCCACCTCGGCGTCGACGCCGTGTTCGGCCAGGAAGCGCCGGGTCATGCCCACCGCCTCGGTGGCGATGCGCTTGCCTTCCAGATCCTTCACGCCATGGAAGGGCGAGTCCTCCTTCGCCGCCATGACCCAGCGCACGGTGCCGTAGTTGGGCCAGGGCGCGCGCAGGTCGGCCAGTTCCGCCACGTTGGCGCCGGTTTCCAGGATCCAGTCCAGGCCGGTGATGGCGCAGTCCAGGATGCCGTGTCCCACGTAGCGGGCCATCTCCTGGGGACGGATGAGGATGCACTCGATCTCGGCGTCGTCGATGTCCGGGTAGTAGGAGCGGCCGGAGATGCGCAGGTCGTAGCCGGCGCGGACGAAGAGTTTCTGGGTGGTGTCCTGGAGGCTGCCTTTGGGGATGCCGATGCGGAGGGTGCTCATGTCTTTGCTTGCCGTGGGGTAAAACCTGAACCATAGCCCAAGGGCCGCCGTCGCGCCCGAGACGGCGGAATTCACCTCTGTCCCCATGCCAGGACCGGGGCCTCGGCGTTACCATTTAACGCTGATCAATCCTATGCACCCAGAACGGAGTTCTCCATGGCCCATCCCCGCGCCGGTCAGCCCGCCACCGCCCAAGACCTGATCGATGTCAACGCCCTGCTGCAGGCCTATTTCGACCCGCCCGACGCCCACGACCCGGCCCAGCGGGTGGCCTTCGGCACCAGCGGCCACCGGGGCACGGCGCTGAAGAAGAGCTTCAACGAGGCCCACATCCTGGCCATTTCCCAGGCCGTGTGCGAGTACCGCAAGGCCCAGGGCATCGGCGGCCCCCTGTTCCTGGGCATGGACACCCACGCTCTGTCGGCGCCGGCCCAGAAGACCTGCCTGGAGGTGCTGGCGGCCAACGGCGTGGAAACCCACCTGCAAAGCGGCGGCGGCTATTCCCCCACGCCGGTCATCTCCCGCGCCATTTTGGCCTGGAACCGCAACCACCCGAATGTCCTTGCCGACGGCATCGTCATCACCCCCTCCCACAATCCGCCCCAGGACGGCGGCATCAAGTACAACCCGCCCCACGGCGGCCCGGCGGACACGGACGCCACGGGCTGGATCGAGAACCGGGCCAACGAACTGATGGCGGGCGGCTGCGCCGGGGTGAAGCGCATGGCCTACGAGCAGGCCCTGAAGGCGCCCAACACCCATCCGGGTGACTTCATGGCGCCCTACATCGCCGATCTGGAGAACGTCATCGACTTCCAGGCCATCCGCGACGCGAAGCTCAGGATCGGCGTGGACCCCATGGGCGGCGCGGCGGTCGCCTACTGGAAGCCCATCGCCGAGAAATACGGCCTGGACATCCGGGTGGTCAACGAAGCCGTGGACCCGGCCTTCGCCTTCATGACCCTGGACCACGACGGCAAGATCCGCATGGACTGCTCCAGCCCCTACGCCATGGCCGGCCTGGTGGACCTGAAGGACCGCTTCGCCATCGCCTGGGGCAACGATGCCGACGTGGACCGGCATGGCATCGTCACCCCTTCGGTGGGCCTCATGAACCCCAACCATTTCCTGGCGGTGGCCATCCACTACCTGCTCACCCACCGGCCCCAGTGGCCGGCCACGGCGGCGGTGGGCAAGACCCTGGTGTCCAGCGCCATGATCGACCGGGTGGTGGACGGCCTGGAGCGCAAGTTCCTGGAAGTGCCGGTGGGCTTCAAGTGGTTCTCGACGGGGCTGCTGGAAGGCAGCCTGTGCTTCGGCGGCGAGGAGTCCGCCGGCGCCTCCTTCCTGCGCAAGGACGGCACGGTGTGGACCACGGACAAGGACGGCATCATCCTGGGCCTCCTGGCCGCCGAGATCACCGCCGTCACCGGCCGTGATCCCGGCCAGTATTACCAGGACCTGGCCGGCAAGTATGGGGCGCCTTTCTACGTGCGCATCGACACAGCGGTCAGCCGGGAGCAGAAAGCCGCCTTCAAGCAGCTGACACCGGAGCGGGTGGATGCGCAGGCATTGGCGGGCGACGTCATCACCGCGAAGCTGACCCGGGCACCGGGCAACGGCGCGGCCATCGGCGGCCTCAAGGTCACCACCGCCAACGGCTGGTTCGCCGCCCGCCCCTCGGGGACCGAGGATGTGTACAAGCTCTATGCCGAGAGCTTCGTCAGCGCCGAGCACCTGGAGCGGATCGTGGCCGAGGCCAGGGCCATGGTGGCCGCCGCCCTGGGGGGCTGAAGGTCGGAAATATCCGGGACCCTGGAGGGTGGCGCCCCCTGGCCTAATTATTTTTTTCGACCGGTCGATATTGCGGGAAACAACCCTGTCCCCGCCCATGTCTTCCAGCCGCCGCCTCGTCCTGTTCCTCCTGTTGTGCCTGTTCGCGTCCACGGCTCCGGCGGCCAGGACCGAACTGGCGTCTGTCGCCCTGCAGCTCAAGTGGCGGCACCAGTTCCAGTTTGCCGGCTACTACGCCGCCCTGGAAAAGGGCTATTACCGGGAGGCGGGGCTGGATGTGAATATCCAGGAGGCGATGCCCGGCCTGGATACCGTGAAAGCGGTGGCGGAGGGCAAGGCGGAATTCGGGGTCGGGAACAGCGACCTGCTGCTGGCCCGCCACCAGGGAAAACCCGTGGTCGTGCTGGCGACGATCTTCCAGCATTCTCCCGCCTGCATTCTCGCCCTCCGTGGCCGGGGCATCCGGTCCATCTCCGATCTGGCCGGCCGCACGCTGGCCACCGAGGCAAGCTCCGCCGATCTCCTCGCTTTTCTCAAGCGCGCAGGCCTGACACCGGATCGCCTGAAGCTCGTGCCTTACCAGCCGGACAACCTGGCCTTGCTGGAGTCGGGGCAGTTGGACGCCGCGCCAGCCTACGTGACCAACGAGCCTTTTGAACTGTCCCGACGGGGCATCCCATTTCTGGAATTCAGGCCCATCTCGGGCGGCATCGATTTCTACGGTGACAATCTCTACACCACCGACAGGCTGCTGCGCGACAAGCCGGAAATGGTCGCCGCCTTTCGCTCCGCCAGCCTGAAAGGCTGGCGCTATGCCCTGGAGCATCCGGACGAGATCGTCGATCTGATCTTGAGGAAATACCGGCCCGAGGCCGACCGTGCCCATCTGGTCTGGGAGGCGGACCGCATCCGCGATTTGGTGATGCCCGAGCTGGTGGACGTGGGCTATATGAGCCCGGAACGCTGGCGGCGCATGGCCGAGATCTATACCGACGTGGGCTTCCTCCCCGCAGGTTGGAATTTCAACGGCCTTCTGTACAACCCCCAGACGCCGACGGATCTGCGCCACCTCTACGCGGGCCTGCTGGGCACCGGCGCCCTGGTGCTGGCCATGGGCGGTTTCATCCTGGTCGTGTTGCGCAGCCGGCGGCGGCTGGCGGCCAGCCAGGCCCGCTTCGACCGCACGGAAGCCACCTTGCCGGGCGTGCTCTTCGACTTCATCCGCTGGCCCGACGGGCGGGAAACCCTGGACTACGTCAGCGCCCGCTGCGTCGACCTGCTGGGACTGACGCCGGAGGAGTTGAAAGCCGACGCGAGCCGCATCTGGTCCATGATCCATCCCGAAGACCTGACCGGCTTCAAGGCCGCCCGGGACGCGGCCCGGGAGAACCGGACAGTCTTCCTGGCCACGGCCCGGCTCATTCTTCCCGACGCCCGGGTGCGCTGGATGCAATTCAGCGCCCGGGCCAATCCGGTACCTACCCTGGGCGGGCTGCTCTGGAGCGGGTTCATGCTGGACGTGACCGAACAGCGCCAGGCCGAGGCCGCCCATGCCCGCAGCGAGGGACAGTACCAGGCGGTGGTGGCCGCCATGGGCGAGGGCGTATTGCGGGTCGACGCGAAGGGCCGCATCGAGGACTGCAATCCCGCGGCCGAACGGATATTGGGCCTGGCCAGGCGGGAATTGCTGGGCAAGAGCGTGACCACCGAGGACTGGCGGGCCGTGCGGGAGGATGGCGCCAGATTTCCACCGGGAGACTACCCGGTGTCCCATACGCTTCGCTCCGGGGCGTCCCACCGGGAGGTCTTGCTGGGCCTGGACCTGCCTCAGGGTGGCCAGCGCTGGCTGTCCATCAGTTCCGATCCGATCACTTCCCGATACGGTGGGCGCTTGGAAGGCGCCGTGGTGACATTCTCCGATGTCTCCGAACTGCGCTCGGCGGAACAGTTGCTCAAGGCCAGCGAGAAACGTTTCCGGGATCTCTTCGCGCATTCGCCCATTGCCTATCAATCCCTGGATCGGGATGGACGCTTCATCGATGTCAACGAGCCCCTATGCCTCTTGCTGGGGGCGGAGCGCGAAGGCCTCATCGGCCGGCCATTCTCCGACTTCTGGGCCTGGCCTGAATCCTTCGCCGGGGCTTTTCAGCGATTCAAGGCTGAGGGGCAGGTCAGTACCGAACTGGACTTGGTCCGATTGGATGGAGTGCCCCGTACCGTGCTCCTGGAAGGGCGTGTCCAGCGGGATGGGGAGGGGGGCTTTCTCCGCAGCCACTGCGTCCTGACCGACATCACCGATCGCAAGACCATGGAGAACGCCCTGAGGGAATCTGAAGGCCGGTTCCGGACCATGGCCAACGCCGCCCCCGTGCTGATCTGGGTTTCCGACGACTTGGGCGGCTGCATGTGGTTCAACCAGACCTGGCTGGACTTCACCGGCCGGCCCCTGGAGCAGGAAGCCGGGGAGGGCTGGGCCCAGGGTGTTCATGCCGATGACCGGGCCGTCCTCATGGCCGATTACCGACAGCGCTTCGAGGCAAGGCAGCCCTTCCGGTTCGAGTACCGCCTGCGCCGCCATGACGGCGAATACCGCTGGATCGTGGATGTGGGCGTGCCCCGCTTCGGTGAGACGGGAGAGTTCGCCGGTTATATCGGTTCCTGTGTCGACGTTACCGAGAACAAGGAAGCCGAGGCCTTGCTGCGCGGCATCCTGGATGCCGCCGAGGAGGGCATCCTGGTCGTGGCCAGCAATGGCAACATCCTGGCTTACAACAGGGCGTTCGTGGACATCTGGGAAGTGCCGAAGGGCTTGCCGGAACAGGGCAAGGATGCCCTGCTTGCCCATGTTGCCGCCCGGCAACAGGATCCCGAAGCCTACCAGGCCCAGGTTGAGGCGCTCTACCACTCCGATGCGGAGCAGGAGGATGAACTTCAGAGTCTGGATGGCCGCGCCTTCCTGCGTTACACCCGCTCCCTCCAGGTGGGCGGACAGCCGGCCCGGGTCTGGACCTTCCGGGACATCTCTCAGCTGATGCAGAGCCAGAAAGCCATCCGCGACGAGCGGGCCCGCTTGCGCACCCTCCTTGAAACCATTCCGGAAGCCATCTGGCTCAAGGATCCCGAAGGGATCTACCTGGCGTGCAATCCGGCCTTCGAGCGGGTCTACGACACGACGGAGGCGGCACTGGTCGGGCATACGGATTACGACTTCACCGATCGGGCCAATGCCGACTTCCTGCGGGACAAGGATAAGGAGGCCATGGCGGCGGACCGGACCATCGTCAGCGAGGAATGGGTGACCTATCCCGCCACGGGGGACAAGGTCCTCATGGCCAAACACAAGACGCCAGTGCGGGACGGGGATGGACGATTGATCGGCGTGCTGGGAATGGGCCGCGACATCACCGAGGAGCGGCGGGCCAGCGCCACCCTTGCCGAGGCCCGGGACCAGGCGGAGGCGGCGAACCGGGCGAAGTCCCTGTTCCTGTCCCGCATGAGCCACGAGTTGCGCACCCCCCTCAATGCCATCATCGGCTTCAGCGAACTCCTCAAGCTGGATACGGACAGCCCTCTCGCGGCCCAGCAACTCGAATTCGTGGACCACATCCTCAACGGCGGCACCCATCTGCTGGAACTGGTCAACGAGGTCCTGGACCTGTCCAAGATCGAGAGCGGCAAGCTGGAAATGAACCTGGAGCCCGTTAGCCTGCCCCACCTCATGGGCGAATGTCTGCACATGTCCCGTCCCCAGGCGGCCCGCCGCGGCATCCACCTGGAAGGGGCGAGCCAGGCGCGGCGGGCCGTGCTGGCGGACCCCGTCCGGCTCAGGCAGGTGTTGCTCAACCTGTTGTCCAATGCCATCAAGTACAACCGGGACGGCGGCACGGTCTCCGTGTCGTGCAGCGCGGCGCCCCACAACCGCATCCACATCGCGGTCAGCGATACCGGTCCGGGCATCCCGGAAGCCCGTCAAGGTGAAGTGTTCCAGCCCTTCCAGCGGTTGGGGGCGGAAAAAACCAGTATCGAAGGCACCGGTATCGGCCTCGCCATCAGCAAGCGAATCGTGGAGGCCATGGAGGGCAGCATCGGCTTCCAGAGCCGGCCCAACCAGGGCGCTACGTTCTGGCTGGAGTTGCCCGCCGCGGAATCCGGCGACGGGACGGTGGTGCCCGAGTAGCCCACGGCACGCCCGGGCGGGAGTTTACTTCGCGGGCTTGGCGGGCTGGGCGGGGGTGGCCGGCATGGCGTCCTTTTCGCACTTCTTCATGAAGCTGGTCTTGGCGGCGCCGGCCAGCTTCTTGTCCGCGGCCTTGGCGGCGCACTCGGCGTTGCCGGCGGGCATGGCGTCCTTTTCGCACTTCTTCATGAAGCTGGTCTTGGCGGCGCCGGCCAGCTTCTTCTCGGCAGCCTTGGACTCGCAGCCGGCGTCGGCGGCAAAGGCCATCTGGGCGGTGAACAGGGTGGCGACGGCGGCGATGAGCAGTGTACGCATGGTGGTTTCCTTCACTTGGGTTGAGGGGGCCGCGTGGGCGGCGGCGCCATGGTACGCCTGGAAAACTTAAGCTCCGCTTACAGCCGGATGGGATAATCATCCGTCCCCGCCATACATTCCATCCATGCCCATCCAATGGTTTCCCGGCCACATGGCCTCGGCCCGCGACAAGGCGGCAGAGGCCATGGCCGGCATCGACGTGGTCGTCGAGGTCCTGGACGCCCGGCTGCCGGCGGCCAGCGCCAATCCCATGATCACCGCCCTGCGCAAGGCCCGGCAGCGGCCCTGCCTGAAGCTTCTGAACAAGGCCGATCTGGCCGATCCGCTGGCTACCCGGGCTTGGCTCGCGGCCTTCGGTCGGGAGCCGGGCGTCAAGGCGGTGGCACTTTCGGCGAAGAAGGCGGGGGAGGTCGCCCGCGTGCCCGCCTTGTGCCAGGCCCTGGCTCCCCACCGCGACGATGCCACGAAACCCCTGCGGCTCATGATCATGGGCATACCCAACGTGGGCAAATCCACCCTCATGAACGCGCTGGTGAAGCGTCGCATCGCCGCCGTGGGCGACGAGCCGGCGGTGACCAAGTCCCAGCAGCGGGTGGTGCTGGGTCCCCGGCTGATCCTGGTGGATACCCCCGGTCTCATGTGGCCGAAGATCGAACATGAGGCGGACGGCTTCATGCTTGCCGCCAGCCATGCCATCGGCCGCAACGCGGTGCCCGAGGAAGCGGTGGCCGAGTTCCTGGCCCAGGTATTGTTGGCGCGCTATCCCGCCCTGCTCGCCGCGCGATACGGTTTCGCCACGGATGGCCTGGATGGCCTCGGGGCGCTTGAAGCGGTGGCCCGCCGCCGGGGCTGTCTGATCCGGGGTCGGGGCGGCGAGCCGGACCTGGAGAAGGCCGCCCTGATCCTGCTGCAGGATTACCGTGCCGGAGCCCTGGGACGGATCAGCCTGGAAACGCCGGACAGCCGGGCCGCCAGCTTGGCCGCCCTCGCCGCGGCCGACGCGGATGCCCTTGTGAAGGCCGATAGCGATAGCCAGGGAGAATAGCCGGGTGGGGTTAGTCCCTGCTGAGCACTCAACTTTTTCCCGGAGGTGCCGATACCCATCCTCATGGTTTGGCAAACACGACTACCAAACAACCTATGAGGGACAGCGCTGAATTCGTCAGCATCGGCGTGGAGCAGTTGCGGGTGGGCTTGTTCATCCAGCTGGATCTGAGCTGGATCGACCATCCCTTCTTCAGCAGCAGCTTCAAGATTGCCGACGAGAAACAGTTGCGGACCCTGCGCAGCTTGGGCTTGCGGCAGATTCGCTATTGCCCGGCGAAGAGCGATGTCCAGCCCCTGGCGGCCGCCCTCGAGGTGGCCGCGCCACCGCCTCCCGCCGCCGAGACCGCTCCGGATCCCGACCGGGAAGCGGCCATGGCGGAAAAACGTGCGCGCATCGAGCGGCTGCAAAAGCACAACGAGTCGGTCCGGCGCTGCGAGCAGGCCCTGATTTCCGCCGGCCGGGACTTGAAGCTGATCAACGAAAACCTCTTTTCCCGTCCCGGAGAAACCGTGCGGATCGCCGATGCCCTGGTGGGACGCATGACCGAGTCCATGCTGACCGACAAGGACGTGGCCTTGCACGCCATCAACGACAAGGCCGGCTCGGAAGACGTCTATTACCATTCCCTGAACGTCACGGTCCTCTCCATGATGCTGGCCAGGGAATTGGGCCATGACCAGATCGCCCTGCGCCTGGTGGGCCTGGGCGCCCTGTTCCACGACATCGGCAAGCGTAATCTGCCGGACAAGCTGCTGCGCAAGACCGAAGCGTTGACCCGGGCGGAACAGAATCTGCTGGATCAGCATGTGGCCTACGGCATCGACATCGGCCGGGACCTGGGCCTGCCCGAGCAGGCGCTGCGCATCATTGCCCAGCATCATGAAAGTGCCGACGGACAGGGGTTCCCGGCGAAATTGCGGGGCGACGCGATTGATCCCCTGGCCCGTCTGGTCGCCGTGGTCAATGCCTTCGACAACCATTGCAATCCGGCCAACCTGGACAAGGCGATGACGCCCCACGAGGCGGTGTCGAACCTCTTCGCCAAGCTGCGTCCCCAGTTCGATGCCAAGATCCTGTCCACCTTCATCCGCTTCATGGGGGTGTATCCCCCGGGCACCCTGGTGCGGCTTTCCAATGACGCCTGGGGCCTGGTGCTGTCGGTGAACGTCCGCAAGCCCCTGAAACCCTGCGTGCTGATCCACGATCCCGCCATTCCCAGGGAGGAAGCGATGATGGTGGACCTGGAAACCGAGCCCACCCTTAACATCAGCAAGGCCTACCGACCGGGGCAGCTGCCCCGGGAAACCCTGGAATACCTGAATCCGCGCAAGCGCATCACCTACTACTTCGACGAGGAAGCCAGTGGTCCTCCCGCCTGAGTCGCCCGGCGCCCCGGCCGGCAACGGGCCGGCGCCCGGCTTCGCCTGTCTGATGGCCGATTGCCTCGGCGACATTCTCCTGGTGGTGGAGGCGGCCACGTTGCGGGTGGTGTTCGCCAACACCCGGGCCCGGGCGGCCCTGGGCGACGGCCAGGGGGACCTGGCGGGGCGGGATATACGGGACCTGGAAACCGAACTGGTGGATCAAGCCTATTGGGATGAGGCGGCCGCCGGCCAGTTCACCGCCACCCAGCGGGTGGAGACCTGCTATTGGCGTGAAGACGGCGCCATGCTGAACGTCGAGAAAAGTACCTATCTGCGTCCTTGGGAGGGCCGGGACTATATCGTGGTCCATAGCCGGGAAGTGACCGAGCGCCACGAGGTCGAGGAAGAACTGGCCCGGTCCGCCTCCCAGTTGCGGGCGGCGCTGGAATCCACCGCCGACGGTATTCTGGTGGTCAGCCCGGAAGGCGGCATCGTCAACCTCAACCATCAGTTCACCCGCCTGTGGCGCATTCCCGAGGGCCTGGTGGCGGAACGGGATGACGCCGCGGTCTTTACCGCATTGCAAGCCAGCCTGGCGCGGCCCGAGGAGCACCCGCTCCGGGAGGAAGCCCTGCTGTCCGACCCGGAATCCACCACCGGTGGCACACTGGAACTGCGGGATGGCCGGATGCTGGAATACAAGTCCCTGCCCCAGTATCTGCGGGGCCATGTCATCGGCCGTGTATTCAGCTTCCGGGACATCACCGCCATGATCGCCCACGAGCGCGACCTGGTGGCCGCCCGGGACCTGGCCGCCAAGGCCAGCGAGGCGAAAAGCGCTTTCCTGGCAGCCATGAGCCATGAGATCCGGACGCCCATGAACGGCATCCTGGGCATGACCGAACTGGCTCTGGATACGCCCCTCACGGCGCTCCAGCGGGAATACCTGGAAGCGGCTCACCATTCCGCCGAGGCCCTGCTGGCCATCATCAACGACATCCTGGATTTCTCGAAGATCGAGGCCGGCCGACTGGAGCTGGAATCCACGCCCTTCTCCCCCGCCGAGGTGCTGAGCGAAACCCTGCGTATCCTGGCGCCCCGGGCCGAGGCCCGCCGTACCGAGCTGGTGCTAGACATGCTGTCGGAACTGCCCGCCTCGGTGGAGGGCGATCCGGTTCGGCTCAGGCAAATCTTGTTGAACCTGTTGGGCAACGCCGTGAAGTTCACCGAAGGCGGCGTGGTGGTGCTCGCCGCCCGCCTGGGGGCCTGCGCCGACGATGGCGGGGTCTGGCTGGAATTCCAGGTCCGCGATACCGGGATCGGCATCCCGAGGGACAAGCAGGAGAGCATCTTCGATACCTTCACCCAGGCCGACCACACCATCACCCGCCGCTACGGCGGGACCGGCCTGGGGCTGGCCATCAGCCGCCGCCTGGTGGAAGCCATGGATGGCCGCATCTGGGTGGACAGCGAACTCGGCAAGGGCAGTACCTTCCATTTCACCATCCGCCTGCGTGGGGTTGAAGGGGAAGAGACCCTCCAGACGCTGCCGGGACGCCAGGCACGGCTTCTGGTGGTGGCCCGCAATCCCGACTGCCGGACCGCTCTGGCACGCATGGCTGGCCGGGCCGGTGCCGGCGTCGTCACCGCCGCGAATCTGGCTGAAGCCCGTGAGGCCCTGGCCACGCCAGGGCCCGACTTCAGTCATGTCCTCCTGGATGAAGAACTGGAGGATGGCGCCGGCGGTGATCTGGCCGGAGAGCTCCAGGCCGGCCCTCACCCTCCCCACTGGGCTTATCTGGCGACCCACGGCAGGCTGGGCGGAGCGTCCATGGCCCAGGTCGAATACCTGCTGAAGCCGGTCAGCCCCGCGGTCCTGGCAAGGTTCCTGGCGGCACCCCCCGCGGCACCCCCCGAGCCGGCCCTGGCCGGTCCCCTGAATCTCCTGTTGGTGGATCGAGATCCGGTGAGTCGCAAGATCGTCCAGATCATGGTGGAGCGCCTGGGCCACCGTTGCGATCCGGTCAAGGATGGCGAGGAGGCCTTGGCGCACTGGCGGTCCGAGGCGGTGGACGTGATCCTGCTGGCAGTCGATCCGGCCGAATCGGACTTTGGCGCAATCCTGGAAACCTTGCGCCGGGAAACCTCGGCCATGGGGCAGACCACGCCCGTGGTGGCTCTGGTGGCAAACCTTCAGGACGATGGATGGGACCGTTGCATGGCGGCGGGATTCGACGAGGTGCTGAGCAAGCCACCGCGCTATGAACGGTTGGGCGAGGTATTGAGCGGCGTGTTATCGGGTCAACCCGGCCCCTCCGGGGACCGATAGTTCGCCGCCAGGGATTCCAGCTCCGCCGGCTGGAACCCGGCCGCCAACCGGGCTGGCCTGTTGAAAGGCGGGCGGGGCCGCGGTACGCCCGGCTGCTGGAGCAGCCGGCGGAACTCGGCTTCCGGATCCAGCCGACGTTCGGCGCAAAGCTGGCGGAACCAGCGGTCTCCGATGGCCACATGGCCGATCTCGTCACGCAGGATGATGTCCAGAATGGCGGCGCCGGCGGTGTCACCGAATCCCTTGAGCTTGCGCTGGATGTCCGGCGTCACGTCCAGGCCCCTGGCCTCGAGCAGGCGAGGCACCAGCGCCATGCGGGCCAAGGGGTCGTAGGCGGTTCGCGATGCCATCTCCCAAAGGCCGCCATGGGCGGGAAAGTCTCCGTAGTCGGCCCCCAGGTCGCGCAGGTGTCCGCGCAGGCGCAGGAAGTGGTCCGCCTCCTCGGCGGCCACCCGCAACCAGTCCCGATGGAAGGCGGCCGGCAGGGCGCTGAAGCGTTGCACGGCGTCCAGGGCCAGGTTGATGGCGTGGAATTCGATGTGGGTCAGGGCATGGATCAGGGCGGCATGATTGCGCGGACCGCTGAGCTGGCGCCGGGGCATGGCTTCCGGCGGCGCCAGGACGGGCCTGTCTGGCGCGCCGGGTTCGGCCAGGACCGGTCCGGTATCCGCCGGCAGGTCATCGGGAAGCGCGCCGGGGCCTCGGCCGAGGGCCAGGGCGCCAGCGGCCTTGGCATCGGGATCCCGTTCCGCCAGGACGGCGCGGACCGAGGCCCAGAGGTTCATCCGCCCAGGCGCCGATCCAGGCGCGCCAGCCAGTCGGGAAAGAGCCGGGTGGCCAGC
Organism: Thiobacillaceae bacterium; assembly: GCA_035332045.1. Classification (GTDB taxonomy): domain Bacteria; phylum Pseudomonadota; class Gammaproteobacteria; order Burkholderiales; family Thiobacillaceae; genus PFJX01. The sequence continues at coordinate 14,296 of DAOQNK010000013.1, forward strand.
CAACCCAGGCCGACGCCCAGGCTGTTGGCGGCCATATCGTAGATGTCGCCGGTGCGGAAGCCGCTCAAGTCCTGGAGGATCTCCAGCATCAGGCTCATGAGGATGAAGAACAGGGCCTGGCGGCAGGCCCGGCCGTCCACTTGCAGCCACCAGGCCATGAGGCCCGCGTAGCCGGCCAGATGGCTGAACTTGTCGCCGAAGGCGACGGTGGCGGGGGGGGGCTTGGGCGTCAGGGAAAGATAGACGACGGCAAGGATCAGAGCCCAGCCGATGCCACGCCACAAGGCCGGGTGGCTCAGGCGGGAGGCTGCCATCAGCGGAACTCCGCCACTTCCTCCATGGAGAGCCGCTGTTTTTCCCCTGCGGCATGGGCGCAATAGCCCAGGGGCAGGATCAAGACGGGCTGGAAACCGGCCGGGTCGACAGCCAGCAACCGGCAGACCGAGGCAGGCTCAAAACCGCCGATGGCGCAGGAATCGATGCCGATGCCGGCGGCGGCCGTCATCATGTTCGCCGCGGCGATGTGGCACTGAGCGCCGCTCCACGCCAGCACATCGGTGCCGGCATGGAAGTTCCGATAATTCCGCAGGGCGGCTTCCAGGCCCTCCGGGTCGGGGTATTCCCGCGCCATGAGCCTGCGCAGATGCGGGGAGTCGGGATCCATCTCGGCGATCCTGGCCAGGATGACGATGACCGCGCTGGCCGTGCCCACCTGGGGCTGGTTGAAGCAGGCTTCCTGGAGCGCCGACTTTTCCGCGGGCCCGGTGAGCACCACGAACTTCCACTGCTCGAGGCCAAAGGAGGAGGGGGACAGGCGGCCGGCTTCAAGGATGAAGGCCAGATCATCCACCGCCAGGGGCTTGTCGGAATGGAATAGATGGCAGGCATGGCGCTTGCGGAAAATATCGAGTAGCGTGCTTTTCATTTTCAGCGTGATTGCGGGATCGTCGGAACATTCTACCAGCCGGCTCCCGCCTCGGCCCTTGCCATGAGTGTCCCCATTCCTGAGTTCAAGGTCCTGCTCTACGGCCCTGGCCATCCGCCGGCGGGGGCCCGGGCCCGGGCCCGTTTCGAAGGCGATTGCCTGGCCATCCGCGGCAAGGATCAGGTCTACCTCATCAAGCCCGGGCAACTCGGCTTGAAGACTGGGGGCTACGATGGCCGCCAGTGGTTGCTCACCTGGGATTCCCCCGAAGGTGCCTTGACCGCCATGCTCCAGGGAGAGGAGGCGGTAGACGCCTTCATCGGCCTGGCGCCGCCGGCCATGGCGGATATCCTGGAACGGGCCCGCCAGGCCCTGGGACGCGGTGCCTGGCGCTTCCGCCTGGGCATGGTATTGCTGATGCTGATCTTGGGCCTGCCGCTGCTGGGTCTGGGCGCCTTCTGGCTGGGGGCGGACCGTTTGAGCATCTGGGCGACGGAGCAAGTCAGCAGCGAGCACGAAAAGGCCCTGGGCGACATGGCTTTTTCCCAGATGGCGAAGAGCATGCGCCTGATCGAATCCGGGGCGGCCCACGACGCCGTGGAAACAATGGGCGTCAGACTGGTTGGCGGCTCCATGCGCTTCCCGTTTCAGTTTCATCTGGCGGAGGATGACCAGATCAATGCCTTCGCTTTGCCCGGTGGGCATGTGGTGGTCTTCACCGGCCTCTTGCGGTCACTCGGTGATGCCGATGAACTGGCTGGCGTACTGGCGCACGAGATCAGCCATGTCCGGGCGAGGCATGCCCTGCGGGGCATGATCCGGTCGCTGGGCTGGCGGGCGACGCTGGCGGTGGCGCTGGGCCAGTATGGCGGCGGGATTTGGGGTGACATGGCCAGCCAGCTGGGGGATCTGGGCTACAGCCGCGAATTGGAAAGGGAGGCGGACCACGATGCTTTGCTGCTCCTGCGCCGGGCGGGACTGCCGGCCGAGGGCATGGCCCGTTTCTTCGAGCGTCTGGCCAAGTCGGAGAAGGCGTCGCCAGCACTGCTCTCGAGCCACCCCGCCAGCGCCGAGCGGCTAAGGGCTATCCGCGACGAGATGGGTGCCCTGGGGCCCTATTCCAGCCGCTCCCTCGATCTCGATTGGGCCGCTGTGCTGCATGCCGTGGCCAGGACCGCGCCAAGATAAGCCCGGACACTCTGCTTCCCCGGCAAGGCGGCTCCGGGCCGGCAGCCTCCATGAGTGCCGACAAATCGTCCAGCTGAAAGTACTTTCCCCTACACTTTCAAACTATTGAATCCAGACGGATCGGCCATGCCATGATTCCCGACAGTGTTGATCAAATCGCCAGGGCTGCCACGACCCGCAGCGGCCGGCGTCCCACCGGTTCAACGGGCAATCCCGCCCCGCCCTCGGCCATGGACATCGCCGCCTTGCGAAAGCGCAGCGTCATCTTCGAAAGCCTGGATGACCAGGAGGCCATGGCGCTGGCGCGGATGGCCCGGATAGTCAGCCATCCCGCGCGCCATACGGTGTTCCAGGAGGGCGAGCCTGGCGATTATCTCCTGGTGGTCATGCAGGGCCGGGTCAAGGTGACCCTCATGTCCCAGGAGGGCAAGGAGGCGATCCTCAGCATCCTGGAACCCGGCGACGTGTTCGGCGAGATGGCCCTGCTGGACGGCGAGCCCCGCAGCGCCACGGTAACCACCAAGGAGAAGTGCGTGTTCCTGTTGCTCTGGCGGCGCGATTTTCTCCCCTTCCTGGAGCACAACCCCCGGGTGGCCCTCAAGCTGCTGGCCGCCCTGTCCCGGAAGCTCAGAGCCACCAATGAAGTGGTGGGCGGCCTGAGCTTTCTCAATCTGCCCGCCCGTCTGGCACGGATTCTCATGAATCTGGGCCAGCAATACGGCAAGCTCACCGCCGAGGGTATCGTCATCGGCATCAAGCTGTCCCAGGAGGAACTGGGCAATCTGGTGGGGGTTTCCCGGGAAAGCGTGAACCGTCAGATCCGGGTGTGGATGGAGGGCGGCGTCCTGGAGTACACCCACGGCACCATCATCCTGAAAAATTCCGACGTGCTGTTCCGGGAGTCCCTGAACATCGGCAGATAGGCAAAAAAAACGGCGCGGAACATGCCGCGCCGTCGGTAGGCAGCCGGCCAGGCCGGCCCTGCCTTATTTCGGCGAAACGCCCAGGGCCTTCAGGGTCTCGACGTTGACGTAGCCGTCCTGGGCCAGGTTCTTGGCCTTCTGGTAATCGGCCACCGCTTTCATGGTGGAGGCGTCCAGCTGGCCGCTGGCACCCGGATCAAAGCCGGCGGCCTTCAGGGCGGCCTGGATCTCGGTGACCTTGGCGGATGTGGCGTTCACGTCGCAAAGCACCTGGGTCCAGTATTCCTGCACCGGGCAGACCATGACTTCCTGGGGCACATCGGCGTACTCGGCGGGCACAGGTACCCGGACTTCCTTGGCGGCCGCCACCAGCTTGGTGACTTCCCGCTCGCCGTATTCGGCCGGCACGGGGATGCGCTTCTCGGTGGCGGGCTGGACCACGGTCATGATCTCCCGCTCGTAGTCCACAGGCACCACCTTGGTGACGGTGGTGGCCGGCTTCACCAGCTTCTTCACCTCGCGCTCGGCGTACTCGGCGGGAATCTGCACGGTCTTGGTGGCGGCGGGAGACTTCAGGACCGTCTTCTTCACGGTCTGGTATTCCGCCGGAATATCCTCATAGCGAACGCTGGCCGGGGTCTTCAAGACCTGCTTGGTGACGGTCTGATACTCGGCGGGGATTTCCACCAGGCACATGATCTGGCCGGTGCTCGCATCCACCTTCTGGATGTTGCTGGAGGTGCCGGGCTTCCAGGTGGTGTACGCCTCGCGGACCAGCTTCTTCTCCGTGACGCTTTCATAGACGGCGGGAATCTCGATGGCCTTGCGGGAAGCAGGCTTGAGCAGGACCTTTTCCTCGACATTCTCATAGACGGCGGGCACTTCCTCCAGACGGGTGCTGGCTTCCTTGACCAGAACCTTTTCCTTGACGGTGTCGTAGACGGCGGGCACGACTTCCTGGATTTCCTCGCTCTGGACCCGAACCTTCACCGCCTTGTAGACGGGCGGCAGGATCTCGATGCGTTCGCTGGCTTCCTTGACCAGGACCTTTTCCTTGACGGTCTCGTACTTGGCGGGGACGGTCTCGATGCGCTCGCTGGCTTCCTTGACCAGCTTGCGGTTCATATCGGTGCGGAACTGGGCGGGGCGGACCACCTTGGCAAAGCATTCGCCGGCCTTGGCATTGCTGGGCATCTGATCGCCGGGGAACGCACCGGTGGGCAGCGGGCAAGCGGGCGCCTTCTTCGCCACGGGGGCGGGCGCCTTTTCTTCCACGCAGTTCTTTTCCAGAAGGCCCTGGCCGGGGCAGCCAATGGTCCGATAAAGCTCGAAGTTGGTGGTCTTGCCCTGGGAGGCGGCGGCGTTCGACGGGTCGTAATAGCGGGATTCCGCGTGAGCGGCGAGGCCCAGGCCGCCGCAACCGGCGACGAGCAGGGCGATATTCAGGGTTTTCAGGGACATGCGCATGACCTACTCCTTATCAGATAAATGCGGAAATCTTGAGCGGGCCAGCCCGTTGCCTGGGCAAGGGGATAATCCGTACAGGCTGACACCGTACAGCATGACTGGGTGAGACACAGTGAACTTATTCACAACGTATGTATTTGATTGCATTTCCGGCTGGCCGGGCCAGCACGAGAGGCCGGCCGGCAGAGGGGCGCAGGACACCCTTCACGAAGCTACCATCATTACTCACAGTTCTATCCATGTCCATGACAAGGGCGGGGTGCTTTCCAAGGTCGGGGCCGAATGCGGTTGGCTGACCACAGACCGCTGCGCCATCCTCAGGCGAGTGCCATGATCCTGCCCGCCCCCCTGGCCGAAGGCACTCTGATCCGCCGCTACCAGCGCTTCCTGGCCGACATCCGCCTGGATACGGGGGAAACGGTGGTGGCCCATTGTCCCAATACGGGTTCCATGCTGGGCCTGAACCGGCCCGGCGCCCGTACGTGGCTGTCCCGCAGCAACAATCCCAAACGCAAGCTGGCCTGGACCTGGGAACTGGTGGAGTCGGAGAGCGTCCTGGTGGGCATCCACACGGGCCGGGCCAACGGCCTGGTGCGAGAGGCTTTGGAGGCTGGTCTGATTCCGGAACTGGCGGCGTTCGACAGCATCCGTGCCGAAGCGAGGCTCTCTCCCCGCAGCCGGGCTGATCTGTTGCTGGATATGGCGGGCCGGCCCTGCTTCGTGGAAGTCAAGAGCGTCACGGCGGCGGTCCAGGGCGGGAACGGATTTTTCCCCGATGCGGTCAGCGATCGGGCCAGCAAACACATGGAAGAGCTGGCGGAATCGGTGGGGCGGGGCACCCGAGCCGCCGTGGTGTTTTGCGTCCAGCGTCAGGACGTGGACCGGGTGCGGCCCGCCGACTCCATCGACCCGGCCTTCGGGCGGGCCTTGCGCCGTGCGGCGCGGGCGGGCGTGGAGTTGTATGCCCTGGGGGCCAGGCCGACTCCCGCATCCATCGTTCTGGATCGCCGCCTGGAGGTGTGCCTGGACTGATCAGCGGCGGCGGAACCAGCCGGTGAGACTCAAACGCTCACGCCGGGCGGGCGTCACCTCATGCCAGAAGCGGTCCGAGAGGAAGGCAACCAGGGTGCCGCCAGCGGGCAGGATTTCCAGGGGTTCGCCCGCCGGCTCGGGCCAGAACCGCAACAATCCGCCATCTTCCCGGCGCCAGCCCTCGTTGAGGTAGAGAATCACGGTCAGCGTGCGCCGGTCGTCGTCGCGGAAGCGATCCAGGTGGCGCTGATAGCCGCCTCCAGGCGGATACACCGCGAAATGCGCTTCCAGGTCGAACAGGCCCAGATACAAGGCCTGGTTGACCGCCCGTCGCAGCGCCTCCATGCGGGCCAGGGCCGCCTCCAGGGCGGTGCCGGCTTCGGGCGCCTCCACCCAGAGGATGCGGTCGCCGCGGATATCCGAGCGCATTTCGGGAAGACCCCGTCCCACGCCAGCGGCCTGGAAGGTGCCCAAGGCATGGCTCGCCAGCGCCTCGGCCCGCAGCCGGGCGGTAACGTCCGCATCCAGGAAGGCCGGCGCCACGCACCAGCCTGGTCCCGCCAAGGCTTCGACGATGCCATCCAGGTCCGCCGTGGCGGGGGCAAGGCCGGCCGAGGTGGTGCCGGGCCGGGAGCCGGGGATGGGCGCCACGCCGGTCAGTATTTCACCCGCACACGCCAGCTCAGCATGGCCTTGCCCTCGGCGGGCACCGGCACGTCCCAGACCGCCTGCCGGGCGTTGGCCTTGCGGTGGGGATGGCTCTCCTGAAGCATCTGCCACTCGCCGGAGATGGGCTCTACCACCGTGACCACGACCTTTTCGGTCTTGGCATTGCGGATTTCCAGCTGGTAGGCCGTCTCGATCAGGCTGCCCCGGGCGTTGAACGCCGGAGCGGCGAGTTTCTGGAAGTCCACCTGCTTCTTCTCGGCGGTGATGTCGAAGGCTTCGCCCAGCTTCAGCTTGATGGTCTCGCCCTTGGCGGTATGGTCGATGCGATCCTCGCCGATAAACTGGGCCCGGCCGGCGCTATCCTTCTTGTAGACCCGCACCACGCCCTTGGGCAGGGGAACCCCCAGGCCCGCGGCTTCGCCCTTTTCCGCCTTGTTCGTAAATTCCATGTAGACGCCGGGCTTCAGTTTCTTGCCCAGGTCCCCCTGCTGGCTGCCGTAGTACCACTCGTCGCCGCTCAGGCGGTATTCCTTGTCCACCGGCACCTTCTGGGCGGAAAGCAGGGCCACCTGCTTGGTCTGGTTGTCCATGAGGGTGGTGAGCCGGTCCAGGGTGTACAAGTGGTATTCGAAAAGGCCTTCCTCCTGCATGGGCTGGGCCCGGTCCACCATGGTCTTGGCCATCATGGGAACGGGTTCCCGCTCGGGCTGGACCCTGTTCACCGCACCGGCGACGAGTTGCAGGCGGGCATTGTTGTAGGTGGTGCCGCTGGTGTTGGTCAGGGTGACCCAGCCATTGAGATCGACACTGTCTTCCTTGGTTGACAGTTCGGCCACATAGTCGGCCTTCCAGGTCATTCCGGCGGTGAGGTAGGAGAGCTCCATGTCCTGGTCCACCGGTGTCTTGGCGCCGGCGAAGAAGGGGGTCGACACCTCGGTCTTGAACAACATGGAGAGGGTGGGCCGGTCGCGCAGATAGGGAGGGACGGCGGGAAAGGCCAGGCGCCCGGGGTTGGGCAGGGCGGTTTCCACCCGGTCGCTGAACTTCAGCACCACGCCGTTATTGGCCGACAGCACGGTGGCGTATTCACTGATTTCCACACCGGTGATGGGCTGGTGGCGGATGACCCGCACCGATTCGCCCACCGATTTTTCCAGCAGTTTCTGGGGCGTCAGCAGGTCGAAGTCGAAATTCTGTTCCAGCAGCGAGATGCGGCGGCCGTCCAGGGTGCGCAAGAGGGCGGTTTCCGGCTGGATCTGGGCGGAGACGTCGCGCCAGGCCAGCAGGTTTTCGCCATTGACCACCTTGACCCGGCGGGCATCCTTCACCAGGGCCAGATCACTGTTGTATATGGTGACCGCCAGGCCGATCTGTTCGGCGGCATTGCTTTGCCGCTCCTCGGCGGCCTGGATCGTGCCGGCTGCCATCAAGGCCAGGGCCAGCAGGCTTCCCTTCAGGTTGGTTTTCATCATCCTTCTCCATTCGGACTGGCGTCCGGATCCAATAAAACGTCCACGCCGGCCGGGGGCCGGATTGCCGCGACGGGCAGGTATTCCCCCCCCCGCCAGCGGCGGATGGCTGAGCGCTTGTCCGCGCCCGTCGCCAGGAATAACACGCCCCGGGCGCGGGACAGCCGCCGGGCCGATAGACTCACGCGCTCGGCCGGTGGTTTCGGCGCCCCGTCCACGGCCAGCACGTCCGGCCCGTCCAGGTCCTCGCCCCAATCGCGGCCGGGAAACAGGCTGGCGGTATGACCATCCTCGCCGATCCCCAGCAGCACCAGGTCGAAATCTCCCACGCCGGCGAGCAGTTCGGCATAAGCACCGGCGGCGGCGGCCGAGCCTCGCTCGGCGGGAATGTCATGGACCTGTTCGGCCGGCAGGCCGACCTTGTCCAGCCAGACGCTTCGCGCCATGCGACTGTTGCGCTCCGGACTCCCGGGCGGGAGTACCCGTTCATCCCCAAACCAGACCTGCCAGCGCGCCCACTCGTGGGGCTCCCCCGCCAGAGCCTGGTAAAGCAGACCAGGCGTGCGGCCACCGGCCAGGACGATGTGGAAGATGCCCCGACTCGCCAATGCGCTGGCCTCGGCCCCGGCCACCATGGCCCGCGCCCTGTCCAGCCACGCCGCCGCGTCGGCGGCGACGTGCCAGCGGACCTTTGAGGCGGCGGCGGTCGGCATCGGGATGGCCCTTCAAACCGGATAGAATCCCATTCATCTTACCGCGAGCCCCCATGATCCCCGTTCTCGTCTTTGACATCGAAACCATTCCCGACATTGCCGGGTTGCGGCGTCTCCACAATGTGGGCGACGAGGCCAGCGACCACGAGGTGGGGGATATGGCCTTTCTCATCCGCCGACAACAGACCGGCGGCTCGGACTTCATGCCCCATTACCTGCAACGGGTGGTGACCATCTCCTGCACCCTGCGGGAAGCCGATCGGTTCCGGGTATTTTCCCTCTCGGAGCCGGAGGCCACGGAGGGCGAAATCATCCAGCGTTTTTTCGACGGCATCGAGAAATACACCCCCCAGCTGGTGAGTTGGAACGGTGGCGGCTTCGACCTGCCGGTCCTGCATTACCGGGCCATGCTGCATGGCGTTACGGCGGCCAAGTACTGGGACTGGGGAGATGACGACCGGGAGTTCAAGTACAACAATTACCTGAACCGTTATCACACCCGCCATCTGGACCTGATGGACGTGCTGGCCATGTATTCCGGTCGCGCCAACGCGCCCCTGGACGAACTGGCCAAGCTCTATGGCTTCCCCGGCAAGCTGGGCATGGACGGTTCGGAGGTCTGGCCCGCCTGGCAGCGGGGCGAGATCGCCGCCATCCGGGACTATTGCGAGACCGACGTGGTCAACACCTGGCTGGTCTACCTCCGCTTCCAGCGGATGCGCGGAGTCCTCACGGAGGAAGCCTACCAGCGGGAAATCGGCCTGGTGCGAAGCAGCCTGGAGGACGTGGGCGCGGAACATTGGTACGAGTTCCTCGCCGCCTGGGATGCCTGAACCCTATTTGCCGGTCGGTTTGCCTTCCACCCAGGCCAGCATGTCGAGATAGGCCTGCTGGTCGCCTTCCACGAAACCCTGGATGCCGATGCCCTTGAGTATCTCCTGGCCCCGGGGCGTCTGGTCCATGGCGAGCAGCGCTTCCCTGAGCTTGTCGACGGTGGCCGGACTCACTCTAGGCGAGACGATGACCGACCAGAAGGGCAGCTTGTCCTTGGTGTGGAGGAATCGTCCACCTTGGTTGAGCCACTCCCTGCCCGGTTTGGAATAGGAAATCACCACGCCCACGTCCGCCATCTTCTCGCGCACCGCGTAGCCCACCGCTTCCTGCCGGTCCATGGCCTGGATATGTTCCTGATCCGGATCCAGGCCGGCGTCGCGCATGGCCGCCCGAGCGAGCTGGGTGGGATAGGCCAGGGTGTCGGGAAAGGCGATGAGCTTGCCGTGGATGTCGGCCAGGTTTTTCAGGGGCGAGTCGCCGCGCACCAGGAAGTGGAGCTTGCTCTCCCCTTTGGCCGCCACCAGCAGGCGGTAGCCATTGTCACGCATGGCCCGGGCGGAAATATGGCTGGGGCGGACCAGGAGGATGTCGTACTTGGTCTTGCCCAGGTTGCGGACCAGGATGGGCAGGATGTTGGAAGTCTCGGTCTTCACCGGCCGGTTGGCGGCGGCTCCCAGGTAGGCCGCGAGGGGCAGGTATTTCTCCTGCCGGAACATGGCGTCCAGGGAACTGGACGTGCCTTCGTTCACGCCCAGCAGCAGGCCTGCCGCCCAAGCGGGTATGCCCATCAATGCCAATGCCAGACCGAATAGGATCCCCCGCATGCCCATGCCCCATCTCCTCTTGGTTATCTATCCGCCCGATGCTAGGGGAGGTGGGCAACGAAGTCCTGAAACAGAAGACCCAGCGGGACCGGTACGTTAGAACCCCCGCTCGGGTGCCCAGGCTTACGGTCAGCAACCCGGGCTGCGTATACTTCACGCCCCCCGTTACGGCCGCTCCGGCCCGTTTTCTTCATGAACTCCCCGCTTGAAATCGAATCCCTGGACCACGAAGGCCGCGGCGTGGGACATCGGGATGGCAAGACCCTCTTCGTCGACGGCGCCCTGACCGGTGAAACGGTGGAATATTCCAGCTATCGCAAGAAGCCCAATTTCGAGCAGGCCCAGGCCACCCGCATCCTGAAATCCAGCCCGTTCCGGGTGGAGCCCGCCTGTTCATGGTTCGGCATTTGCGGGGGCTGCACCCACCAGCACCTGGAGGAGTCCGCCCAGGTAGCCGCCAAGCAACGGGTGCTCGAGGACGGCTTTGCCCATATCGGCAAGGTGACGCCGGACAGTCTGTTGCCGCCCATCCATGGCCAGACCTGGGGCTACCGCACCCGGGCGCGGCTGTCGGTGCGGCATGTCCCGAAGAAAGGCGGCATCCTGGTGGGCTTTCATGAACGCCGCAGCAGCTATGTGGCCGACATGACCAGTTGCGAGGTGCTGCCCGCGCGAATTTCCGTGCTGCTGCCCGAGTTGCGCCGGCTGGTGGCGGGACTGTCCATCCGGGATCGCCTGCCCCAGATCGAGGTGGCCCTGGGCGAGGCCGTGGATGTGCTGGTGCTGCGCGTCCTGGAACCCCCTTCCGAGGCCGACCAGGAGAATCTCCGCGCCTTCGCCGATTCCCATCGGGTCCAGTTCTGGCTGCAACCCAAGGGTCCGGATACGGCCTATCCCTTCTATCCGCTCGATGCCCCGGAGTTGTCCTATTCCCTTCCGGAGTTCGATCTGGTCATGCCTTTCCGGCCCACCGAGTTCACCCAGGTGAACCATGGCATCAACCGTATGCTCATCCGCCGCGCCATGCGCCTGCTGGACCCCCGGCCGGGTGAGCGCATCGCCGATTTCTTTTGCGGCTTGGGCAATTTCAGCCTGCCCATCGCCCGCCGGGGTGCATCGGTGGTGGGCATCGAAGGCAGCAAGGGATTGGTGGAACGGGCCTTGGAGAACGCGGTACGCAATGGCCTGGGACAGCGCTGCGATTTTCGGGTGGCCGACCTGTTTCAGATGACGCCCGAGGCCTACGAGGCCCTGGGCGGCTTCGACAAGCTGCTCATCGACCCGCCCCGGGATGGCGCCATCGAACTGGTGAAGTCCCTGCCGGACGCGGGCGCGCCCGGACGCATCGTGTATGTCTCCTGCGGTCCCGCGACCCTGGCCCGGGACGCCGCTGTGCTGGTCCACCAGAAGGGCTACCGCCTGGCGGCGGCGGGGGTGGCCAACATGTTTCCCCACACGGCCCACGTGGAGTCCATCGCCCTGTTCGAACGCTGATGCCGTAGCCGCGCGGTCGGCCTAAATTTCGGCGGCGGCTGGTCGTTATACGGCCATGCCGCTTCGACCCACCCCCTTCCTGATTTCCCTGTTGCTCCTATTGAGTATGGCCACCGGGGGCCACGCCGAGGACTCCGTCCGGGTCCTGCGCGTGCTGGCCTGGCCTGGCTATGCCGATCCCGACCTGGTGGCGGTGTTCGAGAAGCGCCACAACGCCAAGGTGGAAGTCACCCTGGTGAGCACCGACGACGCCCTGCGGGAAAAGCTGGCCGCCAACCAGGGCCGGGATTGCGACGTGATCGCCGCCAACACCGCCGAGATCGCCGGCTTCATCGAGCGGGACCTGCTCCAACCCGTGGACCCCGCGCGCCTGCCCAGAACCCGGGACCAGCGGCCGCGTTTCCGGGACACGGCCGCCATCCCGGGCATTACCCGGGATGGCAAGGTTTACGCGATTCCCTTTACGTATTCGGAGATGGGGCTGATCTACGACCGCCAGGGTGTGGCCAAGACGCCCAACTCCCTGGCCGACCTCTGGGACTCCCGCTACCGGGGCCGGGTGTTGCCCTACGACGGCAGCAGCCACAACTTCAGCTTGGCGGCCATGGCTTTGGGCATTCGAGACCCTTTCCATCTCAGCGAGGCGGATTTCAAGCGCGTCACCCTTCACTTGGTGACCTTGCGGCGTAACG
>DAOQNK010000013.1:26625-30696 GCA_035332045.1 Thiobacillaceae bacterium
AGCGAGGCGGATTTCAAGCGCGTCACCCTTCACTTGGTGACCTTGCGGCGTAACGCCCTGGCGTTCTATTCCCAGCCCGAGGAGGCGGTGGAACTTTTCCGCCACGACGGCGGCGTGCTGTTGTTCGCCAACTATGGCGGCCAACAAGTGAAGCTGTTGCGCGCCGCGGGTGCCAACATCGGCTATGTCATCCCAAAGGAAGGCGCCCTGGCCTGGCTGGATTGCTGGGCCGTCAGCCGGGGCGCCCGAGATCCGCGTCTGGCCGAGGCCTGGATCGACTACAACCTGGAAAAGCCGGTCAGCGCCGCTCTCACCCTCCGGCAGGGCCTGGCCAACACCCTCGCCGCCGCCGATGACGAGCGGAGCAGCAAGCTGGTCTGGCTACGCCCCGTGGAGGATGCCCAGCGCCGGGCCGCCATCTGGAGCCGGATCGTTTCCGGCGATCCGCCCGAGAAATTCTGAGCCGTGAATCTCTCCCTGCGCATCAAGTTCGGCATCCTCCTGGCGGCCTTCGGCATCCTGGCCTCCGGCGTCACCGGCTTCTATTTCTACGATTTGAGCCGGACCATGATGGTCCGGGCGGCCGAGGACGCCCTGCAAACCGATGCCCTGGTGTTGGGCAGGCGGTTTTCCATCGCCCTGCGTGAGGTGGCCGGCAACGCCCGCATGCTGGCCGAATTACCGGCCGCGGCCAGGGCGGACCCGGCGGGACGCCAGGATTTGACGGATACCTTCACGGCCCTGATGAAGGTCCACCCGGAATATTTCCAGGTCCGCCTGATCGGCGCCGCCAGCCATGGCCGGGAATTGGTGAGGGTGGACCGGGATGGACGCGGCCTGACCCGGGTCGGAGAGAGCGACCTTCAGGAGAAAGGCCATTTCCCCTATGTGTTCCGCACCCTGCGGTTGTCCAGGGGCGAATTGCATTTGTCCAAGATCGGCATCAACCGGGAGCAAGGGGCCCACGCCGGCCAGGACAAGCCCACCCTGCGGGTGGCGACGCCCGTGGTGCCCGAGCTCGAGGGGGGCGCCAGGGGCGTGGTGGTGGTCAACGTGGACCTCAATGGTCTGTTCGACCTCCTCAAGAAGGACCTGCCCGCCGATTTCGGACTTTACCTGGCCAACGCGGAGGGTGATTTCCTCATCCATCCCGATGCGGCACAGGCTTTCGCCTTCGACCACGGCCGCCGCCTCCTGCTTCAGGACACGTTCGTGGCGGCCCGGAGCTTGTTCGACGGGAACGCGGAAGCGGCCGTCGCCAGCCTGGCGACCAGCGATGGAAAAGGCGGCATGGTGGCCGCCTTCCGCAAGCTGCCGTTCGGGGACGCCGAAGCGGGCCAATACGTGGTCATCGGCCTTTCCCAGCCCATGGACCAGGTATTGGCGGGCACCCGGGGACTGGGCGGCCGGACCCTCCAGATGGTGCTCATCTTCAGCGTGCTGGCCATCCTGCTTTCCTATGGGGTGTCGCGCTACATGACCCGCCACCTGAACATGATCGTGCAGGCCGTGAAGCGCTTCTCCAGCGAGCACGTGATGGGGGAACTGCCCCTCCATCGCCGGGACGAGATCGGCCTCCTGGCGAGAAGCTTCCATGACATGCAAGTCGAGCTCAAGGCGCATCTGGCGGAGGTCTATGAAAGCAAGCGGCAGCTGGACCACCTGGCCCGCCACGACACGCTCACCGGCCTGCCCAACCGGATGATGTTCCACGACACCCTGGAACACGAGATGGCGGCGGCTCGCCGCAACAACAAGCGCCTGGCGGTTTTCTTCATCGACCTGGACCGCTTCAAGGAAATCAACGACGGTCTCGGTCACGCCGTCGGCGACGAGGTCCTGAAAACCGCGGCCCGGCGCTTCCGGGCCATGGTGCGGGAAGTGGACACGGTGGCCCGCCTGGGGGGCGACGAATTCATCCTCCTGCTGACCAGCCTGGAGGATGTCCAACATCTGCCCGCCATCGCCCGGAAAATTATCGACGCCACGGTGGCGCCGATCCAGGTGGGTCCCCACGAACTCCAGGTCAGCGCCAGCCTCGGCGTCAGCCTGTATCCCACGGACGCCGCCACCGGCCCCGATCTGGTGCACAAGGCCGATCTGGCCATGTACCAGGCCAAGAGCGGTGGCCGCAACGCCTATCGTTTCTATGCGGAAGGCATGGAGAATGACCACTAGGCGGGCTCCATGCCCGCCCCGATTCACCACCCCTAGGGAGAAAACATGAAATACCCAGCCAACCCCATCGCTTGTCTTGCCCTTGTCCTGCTTGCCGTCCCGTCTGTGGCCGCGAATCTGGCCTGCCGCCCTGGCCAGACCCACGCCAGCATCGCCGACGGCAGCGCCGTCACCGTCAATCTTTCCGAGATCAAGCAGGCGGGCCAGATCTGCCTCAAGCTCGTGGACGATCGGGGCGCGGTGGCCTTCGATGAATGCGGCAGCCTCCTGGGTCTGGTGACCGGCGTGGACCCGGCCACCGGCGCGGCCACCAGCCTGTCCCACAAGGCGGTGTTCGACGCGGAAAGCAGCTTCCAGACCGTCCAGGACCTGCCCCTCTACTTCATTCCCACGGACCCCACCGATCCGGAACCCTGTTCCTTTCTGATCGGTGAAGCCTTTACCCGTCTCAAGGCCGGAACCGGGCTCTTTCAGGGGGGCGCCCTGAATGTGGAGGCCCAGGGAACGGTGAGTTTTTGTCCGGGCGACAATCGCAACCGCTTCACCCTCACCGGCGAGGCTTGCCTGCGTCGCGGCCGCTGAAGCCGCGCCGCCTGGGCTATTTCACCGCCACCCCCGAGGCGCCGTCAAAGCCCAGTTCCTGCAACCAGGCCAGCTCCTGCTCGCTGCCCACGCCCTCGGCGTAGACCTCCATGCCGATGCGATGGGCGATCTCCAGGAGGCCGGCGAGGAAGGCCTGGTTGCCGGGATTTTCTTCCAGCCCGTGAATGAAGCTGGCATCCACCTTGAGGAAGTCCAGGCCCAGTTCGTAGAGGCGGCCCACCTGATTGAAGTGATGCCCGTAGTGTTCCAGGCCCAGGCCGCAGCCCAGGGCCTTCAGCTCCCGGCCCAGGGCGCGGAGGGCATCCAGGCGCGCCAGCCCGCCCGCCTCGGGAACCTCCAGGCGCAAACGGCCCCGGCACGCGGGATGCCGGCCCAGGAGCTCCAGTGCCCGATGCCGGAATTCCGGGTCGCCCACGGATTTCGCCGACAGGTTGAGCCACAGGCCGGCCAGTTGCGGGTCCGCCTCCAGTTCGGCGATGCCCAGCCTGAGCGCCGCGAGATCCAGGTCCCGCACCAGGGACAGGCGTTCCGCCATGGGCAAAAAACGGCCAGCCGGCAGCCAATCGCCGTCCTCGGAGGTGCGTAGCCGCAACGGGCATTCCAGGTGGGATGCTTCGCCCTTGCCCACGCGCATGGGATAGTGGGCCAGCTTGAGGGCCGCCGGCGTCTCCAGCGCCTGACGCAGAATGGCGCGCCAGTCTTCCGCACCCAGCTGGCTTCCCGACCCGTTCTCGGGGGCGGCTTCCAGCACCGCGCTGGCGCCAGCCATGTCGGCCCTGGCCAGGGCGGCGTCGACCCGGGCCAGGAGGTGGGCCGGATCATCCCCCGGGGCAAAGGCGGCATGGCCGATGTAGACGGTGGAATACTCGCCTGCCAGGCTGTCCAGGAGGCCGTGCAGATCCAGCAGCAATTCATCCAGGGAGGGCTTGGGTTCGCAGCCGATGGGCAAGAGCAGGGAAAAGTCGGCGCCGTTCAACCGCCCCGCCAGGGAGCCGGCGCATCGGCCCGGCGCCTCCTCCACCAGAGCGGCCACCTGCCGCAGCAGGCGATCCGCCACTTCCCGGCCCAGGGCGCGGTTGATCTTGCCCAGCTTGCGCAAGCGGATGATGGCCAGGGCTCCGTAGGGGGAGCCGTTGATGTCCAGAGCGCTATCCAGGCTGGCCATGAAATGGTCGCGGTTGGCCAGACCCGTGAGGGGATCGTAGTTGGCCTGGCGGCGCAACTGCTCATAGCGTCGGGCGTCCTCCTCGAAATCCTGGCGCAGCCGGTTCACCGTGTCGTTCATGGCGG
>DAOQNK010000014.1:0-23610 GCA_035332045.1 Thiobacillaceae bacterium
CTGGGCATCGTCATCCAGGACGTCACCGCCGACCTGGCCGACTCCTTCGGCCTCAGGGAACCCCGCGGCGCCCTGGTTTCCGACGTGGAACCCGGCAGCCCCGCGGACAAGGCCGGTGTCCAGACGTCCGACATCATCCTGAAGTTCGACGGCAAGCCGGTCAACGCTTCCATCGACCTGCCCCGCCTGGTGGGCGCCACCAAGCCCGGCACCAAATCCAGCCTGACCATCTGGCGAAAGGGCGTGCAGAAGGACTTGATGGTCAACGTGGGGGAACTGCCGGATGAGAAGGTTGCCAGCGCGAAGCCCTTGGAGAAAAAGAAGGCCAACCGGGCGGGTATCTCCGTCACCGAACTCACCAAGGAACAGAAGGCCATCCTCAAGATCAGCAACGGCGTGCTGGTGGAGGAAACCACCGGTGCCGCCGCCCGGGCCGGCATCCAGTCCGGGGATGTGATCGTGGCTGTCAACAACCTGGAGGTCAACACCGCCGATGACCTGGCCAAACTGCTGGACGATCCGTCCAGAAAGAGCGTGGCCCTGCTGATCAAGCGCGGCGACAACGCCCATTACGTTTCCCTGCGCCTGGACAAGTGAGGGAGCTGATCCTCTACGGCCGCCCCGGCTGCCACCTCTGCGAGGACATGCGGGCGGCCTTGGAGGAATTCCATGACGAATTGGATTTCCGCCTGCGGGAGGTCGACATTGACGGCTTTCCCGACCTGGCGGCCCGCTACGGCCGCCTGATTCCGGTGCTGAGCCTGGACGGGCGGGAAATCTGCCACTACCACCTGGACCCGGTTGCCCTGCGCCGGGCCTTGGACGACGAAGGGGAAAGGGGCTAAGCCCCTGTCCTTTCAGGTAAAATCCGCGTCCATCCTTCTTTCAGAGGCACGGTTTCGTGCCTCGAGTTTTTTTCATGCAAGCCCACATCCGCAACTTCTCCATCATCGCCCACATCGACCACGGCAAGTCCACCCTGGCGGACCGCATCATCCATAGCTGCGGCGGCCTGGAGGCGCGGGAGATGGAGGAGCAGGTACTGGATTCCATGGACCTGGAGCGGGAGCGGGGCATCACCATCAAGGCCCAGACCGCGGCCCTGCTCTACAAAGCCCGGGACGGCCAGGAATACCAGATCAACCTCATCGACACCCCCGGCCACGTGGACTTCTCCTACGAGGTGTCCCGCTCCCTGTCCGCCTGCGAGGGCGCGTTGCTGGTGGTGGACGCCTCCCAGGGCGTGGAAGCCCAGACCGTGGCCAACTGCTACACCGCCATCGAACTGGGGGTGGAAGTGTTCCCGGTGCTGAACAAGATCGACCTGCCCTCGGCGGACCCGGACCGGGTCATCCACGAGATCGAGGACATCGTCGGTATCCCCGCCGACCACGCCGTGCGCTGCTCCGCCAAGACCGGCCTGGGAGTGGAGGACGTGCTGGAGGCGGTGGTGGCCCACGTGCCGCCGCCCCGGGGCGAGGAAAACGCGCCCCTGAAAGCCCTGGTCATCGACTCCTGGTTCGACAACTACGTGGGCGTGGTCATGCTGGTGCGCGTCGTGGACGGCGTGCTGAAGCAGAAGGACAAGATCCGCCTCATGTCCAGTGGTGCCGACTATCTGGTGGAAAACCTGGGCGTGTTCACCCCCAAGTCCCTGCCCCGCACCCAGTTGTCCGCCGGCCAGGTGGGCTTCGTCATCGCCGGCATCAAGGAACTCAAGCACGCCAAGGTGGGCGACACCCTGACCCTGGCCGCGAATCCCGCCAGCGAGGCCCTGCCCGGCTTCAAGGAGATCAAGCCCCAGGTATTCGCCGGCCTGTATCCGGTGGAGTCCCACGAATACGACAGCCTGCGCGACGCCCTCACCAAGCTCCAGCTCAACGACTCGGCCCTGCATTTCGAGCCGGAGACATCCCAGGCCTTGGGCTTCGGCTTCCGCTGCGGCTTCCTGGGCCTGTTGCACATGGACATCGTGCAGGAGCGGCTGGAGCGGGAATACGGCCAGAGCCTGATCACCACCGCCCCCTCCGTGGAATACCTGGTGGCCATGAAGGACGGCACCCTGCTGGACATCGAGAACCCGTCCCGCCTGCCGGACCCGTCCAAGATCGAGGAGATCCGCGAGCCCATCATCACCGCCACCATCCTGGTGCCGGAGGACTACCTGGGCAACGTCATGACCCTGTGCAACCAGAAGCGGGGCGCCCAGGTGGACATGAAGTACATGGGCCGCCAGGTGCTGCTGCGCTACGACCTGCCCCTGAACGAGGTGGTGCTGGATTTCTTCGACAAGCTGAAATCCACCAGCCGGGGCTACGCCTCCCTGGACTACGATTTCAAGGAATTCCGCGCCGACGACCTGGTGAAGCTGGATGTCCTGGTCAACGGGGAGAAGGTGGATGCCCTGTCCCTCATCGTGCACCGTACCACCTCCCAGTACCGGGGCCGGCAACTGGCCGAGAAGATGCGCCAGCTCATCCCCCGGCAGATGTTCGACGTGGCGGTCCAGGCCGCCATCGGCTCCCACATCATCGCCCGGGAGACGGTGAAGGCCCTACGCAAGAACGTGCTCGCAAAATGTTATGGTGGCGACATCACCCGCAAGAAAAAGCTGCTGGAGAAGCAAAAGGAAGGCAAGAAGCGCATGAAGCAGGTGGGCAACGTGGAGATTCCCCAGGAAGCCTTCCTTGCCATCCTCCAGGTCAGCGACAAATAACCTCCATACCCCTTTTACCCCATATCCCTTCCCATAATGAACTTCGCCCTCATCCTTTTCCTGGCTCTGGTCATCACCGGCGCCATCTGGTTGTTCGACCATCTGTTCGCAGCCAAGGCGCGGCCCGCCGACGCCAAACTGCCCATGCTGGTGGACTACTCCAAGAGCTTTTTCCCGGTCATCCTCATTGTCTTCCTGCTGCGATCCTTCCTGGTGGAGCCCTTCAAGATCCCCTCCGGCTCCATGCTGCCCACCCTGCTCATCGGCGATTTCATCCTGGTGAACAAGTACGAGTACGGCATCCGCCTGCCGGTCATCAACAAGAAGGTTATTGAAGTCGGCAGTCCCAAGCGCGGCGACGTCATGGTGTTCCGCTTCCCCAACGATCCCTCCCTGGACTACATCAAGCGGGTCGTGGGCCTGCCCGGCGACGTGGTGGAATACGTGGACAAGCGCCTCATCATCAATGGCCAGCCGGTGAGCTACGCCCGGGCGGGCAAGTACGAGTACACGGCCCAGGGCCTCAACTTCGTCCAGGGCGACACCTGGCGCGAAAAACTGGGCGAACACAATCACATCGCCATGGTCCAGGCCGACATGCCCCCCATCATCCTGCATCAGGTGGAAGGCGCCTTCCCGCACCGGAATGCCTGCAGCTACAACGAATCCGGATTCAAGTGCACCGTGCCCGCCGGCCACTATTTCATGCTGGGGGACAACCGGGATGCCTCAAACGACTCCCGCTACTGGGGCTTCGTGCCCGATGAAAATATCGTCGGCCGGGCCTTTTTCATCTGGTGGAATTTCGACGATTTCCTCGGCACGCTGAAATCCTTCTCCAAACCGGCCCGCATCGGGTCCATCATCGAGTGAGGCAGACCATGAACCATCAGCGAGGATTCACCCTGGGTTCCCTGTTCTTTCTGCTGGCCCTCCTGGGCTTCGCCGCCTACGTGGCGGCCCGGGTGGTGCCGTCCTATGCCGACTACATGATCATTCGCAAGGTAATGCGCAATATCGTGGAAACCCCCGATGTGCAGCATATGAACGATAACCAGATCCGGCAGCGCTTCGACAAGGAAATGAGTCTGAACAACGTCAGGGTCATCAGTTCGGGCGACTTGGTCATCGAGCAGATCCCGGAAGGCGTCCGGCTGTCGGCGAGCTACTCGGACAAACAACCTTTCGCGGGCCCGGTAAACCTCTGCATGGACTACCTGCCCGAGGCCAGCAGCAAGTAAACGCCGTGACCGTCGTCCTGGGACCCCTGGAATCCCGCCTGGGCCACGCCTGGCGGGATCGGGATCTCCTGGCCCAGGCCTTGACGCATCGGAGCCATGGCCCCAGGAACAACGAACGCCTGGAGTTCCTGGGGGATGGCGTCCTCAACTGCGTGGTGGGCCTCATGCTCTACCAGCGTTTCCCCGATCTCCCGGAAGGCCGGCTGTCCCGCCTTCGGGCCAACCTGGTGAACCAGGACTCTCTCCACGACATCGCCCTCAAGCTGGACCTGGGCCGCTTTCTGCGCCTGGGGGAAGGCGAGTTGAAAAGCGGCGGCGCCCAACGCCCCTCCATCCTGGCCGACGCACTAGAATCCCTGCTCGGTTCGGTGCTCCTTGATGCCGGGTTCGAAGTGGCGAGGGAGGTCGTGGAAAGATTGTTCGGGGAATCTGTGGCGGCCATCAACCCCAGCCAGCAAGGCAAGGATGCGAAAACCCGGCTCCAGGAATGGCTTCAGCCGCGACGCATGGGCCTGCCCACCTACCGGCTCACGGACACCGTCGGCCAGGCCCATGCCCAGACCTTTCATGTGGAATGCCGCATCGACGCCCTGCAAATCGCCACCCAAGGCCAGGGCCCCAACCGCAAAGCCGCTGAACAGATGGCCGCCGAGGCCGCCCTGAGCGCCCTGGAAACAGGGCCGGGGCTCCGCGCCAGGAAAGCTCGGACGTGAGCACGGCGTTTCGCACCGGCCTCATTGGCGTGGTGGGACGCCCGAACGTGGGCAAATCGACGCTGGTCAATGCCTTGGTGGGCGCCAAGGTGAGCATCGTCTCCTCCAAGCCGCAAACCACACGGCATCGCATTCTCGGTGTGCGCACCGAGGCCGACGCCCAGTACATCTTCGCCGACACCCCCGGCTTCCAGACCCAATACCGCAACGCCCTCAATCAAGCCATGAACAGGGCGGTCACCCAGGCCCTGTCCGAGGTGGACCTGGTGTTGTGGCTGGTGGAGGCCATGAAATTCACTTCCGCCGACGCCCGGGTGCTGCCTCTGCTGCCCAAGGACAAGCCCGTGATCCTGGTGGTGAACAAGGTTGATACGGTGGCCGACAAGGCCGCCCTTCTACCTTATCTGCAATCCGTCTCCGGCCGCTTCGATTTCGCCGAGATCGTCCCTCTGAGCGCCGAGAGCGAGAAAGACTCGTCGCGTCTGCCACCCATCCTCAAGCCGTACCTGCCCGAGGGGGAGCCCTGGTTCACCGAGGACGACATCACCGATCGCAGTTCCCGCTTCCTCGCCGCCGAGATCGTACGGGAAAAGGTGTTCCGCCTCACCGGCGACGAGATCCCCTACGCGGTGGCGGTGACCGTGGAAAGCTTCGAGGAGGACGGCGATCTGTTCCGCATCGGCGCCGTCATCTGGGTGGACCGGGACGGCCACAAGCCCATCGTACTGGGCAAGGCCGGCGAGCACATCAAGCGCATTGCCAGCGAGGCGCGCCAGGACATGGAGAAGCTGTTCGGGCGCAAGGTCTTCCTCAACTTGTGGGTCAAGGTGAAGGGCGGCTGGGCCGACGATGCCCGGCTCATCAAGCAGTTCGGATATGAGTGAGCGGGTCGACAACGAAGCCACCTTCGTCCTGCACAGCCGGCCCTGGCGCGAAACCAGCCTCATCGTCGATGTCCTCTCCCGCCATCACGGCCGCCAGGGCCTGGTGGCCCGGGGCGCCCGGCGCCAGACTTCGGGCCTCAAGGCCCGCCTCATCCCCTTCCAGCCCCTCACCCTCTCCTGGTTCGGCAAAGGCCAGCTACGCACCCTGCATGGCGCCGAATGGCAAGGCGGCGGACTGATGCTGCGCGGACACGCCTTGATGTGCGGCTTCTACCTGAATGAACTGCTGCTTCGCTTGCTGCCGGAGGGCGACCCCCACGAAGGCCTCTTCGACCTGTACGTCGACACCCTGAATGCCCTGAATGGCCGCCCCGATGTGGAGCCCGTGCTCCGCCGATTCGAACTCGATCTGCTGTCGGCCCTGGGGTATGCTCAGCCCCTGGCCCATCTGACCGATGGCGGCGAACTGGATCCTGCCCGCCATTACAGCTACCTGATCGGAGAGGGCGTCACCCCGCTCATCCCGGGAGAACTGGGCATCCTGGGCAAAACCCTGCTCGATCTGGCCCGGGGTGATTTGTCCGACCCGGCAACCTTGGCGGAAGGTAAACTTCTCATGCGGGGTCTGTTTGCCCATTACCTGGGCGACAAACCCCTCGCTACCCGTCAATTGCTCATCGATCTGCAAAAACTATGATTCGTCTCGGCGTCAACATCGATCACGTGGCCACCCTGCGCCAGGCCCGCGGCACCTCCTATCCCAGTCCGGTCCAGGCCGCCCTGATGGCGGAAGGCGCCGGCGCCGATTCCATCACCCTGCACCTCCGGGAGGATCGCCGCCACATCCAGGATGCCGATGTCTACATCCTGCGCCACATTCTCCAGACCAAGATGAACCTGGAGATGGCCATCACCGATGAAATGCTGGACATCGCCCGGGAACTCGCGCCCCAGGATGCCTGCCTGGTGCCGGAAAGGCGCGAGGAGCTCACCACAGAAGGTGGCCTGGACGTGGCCGGCCAATTGCAGAAAGCCAGGGCCGCCTGCGAAATCCTCGGAGAAGCGGGAGTACGAGTGTCCTTGTTCATCGATCCGGATATCCACCAGATCGAAGCCGCGAAATCCGCCGGCGCGCCGGTCGTGGAAATCCATACCGGCCGATTCGCCGAAGCCGAGGACCCGGGCGAAGCCATCCGGGAATTGGCGCGCATTCGCGCCGCCGTGGAAAAAGGCCGATCCCTGGGTCTGGCGGTCAATGCCGGCCATGGCCTCAACTACCACAACGTCCAGGCCGTTGCCGCGATTCCCGGCATCGAGGAACTCAACATTGGCCACGCCATCGTCGCCCAGGCCATATTCTCCGGCTGGGAAGGCGCCGTGCGGGAGATGAAGCGGCTCATGGTGGAAGCCGCACCCCGCTAAGGTCAGGCCGACAGAACTTCCTGCCAGAGGGTGAAGCAGACTTCCCCATCCAGGTTGCGGGTAAGTTCCAGCCCATATCCCAGGCCCTGAGCCTGTTTCGCCGCCTGGTAGAGGCCGATACCCAGGCCATCGTGGGTGGAGACGGGAGCCTGGAAGAGTTTCTCGGTTACTTCCGGCGGCGCGGCTGCCCCGGTATCGCAGACGATGAGACTGGGCACGGGCAGGGTCCGCAACTCCACGCGGATGCCCACATCCGGCTGACCGACCCGCTTGCGCAACGCATTCTGGATCAGGTTGTCGGCCACGCTGTCGAAGAGCTCCTGGGGAAGCCAGAGCATGGTGTCGGCATCGTCGATGAGGAAATTGAGCACGTCCCGGGCATAGCGGTTCTTCAGGTTGCGCCACCATTCCCGGGCCAGGATCTCCTTGCGGTCCGCGGCCTTTTCCGGAGATTTCAGCTTGTCCAGGGTGATTTCCAAGCGCTTGGCGATTTGCGGCAGTTGGCGCTGCATGAGGTTTTGCAGGGAGAGGGCCTGGTCGGGCTGGCTGTGCTCGGCGGCGGAACATAACGTCTTCAGGGATTGCAGCAGGTTCTTGACGTCGTGGGTCAGGCGGGAGCCGGTTTCGTAGATGGCCTGGGTGTAGGCGTTGGCCTGCATGGCCCGTTCCCGGGTCTTGGCCGCGTGGAAGTAGCCGATGATCTCGGTGAGCAACCGCAAGTGCAGGGCAAAGGCGGGGTTCACCGGACCATCGGTGTAGAAATCGACTTCCACTCCCTCATGGGAGAAAGCCACGGAATGGCGGCTCTGAACCCCCATCTCGCCTCGGGAATGGCCGGTCCTCCAGTGCACACCCGTGGACCAGGGCAGGTGAGTGAAACCCGCCATGGCGGCACGCAGGAAAAGGTCGGGATCGGGCTCCTGCTCCGCCGCGTCGGACAACTGCTTCAACCACTCCTCCAGGGGCAGACCCAGGGAAAGCACGTAGCGGGAAAACAGGTGGCGCAGCCCCGAGGCTTCTCCCCGGGGCTGCCACAACCAGGCGATGACCAGGATGGAGGCCACCAGCACCCCCAGACTGATGAGAGTGCCGTGGGCATAGTCGGTGTGGGTCAACTGCATGGCCGCATAGCTGCCCAGGGCCAGGACGCCGATAACCAGGAAGAAAAGCAGCGTGTAAAGCAGGTCCAGGACGCCCGTGCTGCGCGCCAGCCTGGGTGGGGGCAGCAGGGCCAGCATGAGCGGCAGAACCAGAAGCCCGTCGCGGACAGGTACGGCCTGATTGGCCACCAGGACAGGCAAACCAAAGCCGAGGGGCAGCATCCAGGTGAACAACAGCAACAACAGGTAGGCCACCGCCAGCCAAAGCGCCAGGCGTTCCTTCAGCGTCTTGATGCCCACAGCCACACCGCCCAACAGGCCGGCCAACAGCACTGTCCACAGAGCCAGGGCCCAGATGTTGTCCAGGAACGCGAGGCTCGCCCCCACCGCCAGGACCCCCAGGGCACGGGGCCAGGGCAGATTCGACTGCCCGCTGAAGAAGGGCTGCCAGAGCAGGAAAAGTCCGTAGTGGGCCAGAACCATGGCCTGACCCCAGGCCTCGCCGCAGCCCCATACCGCAGCCGCGTGCAGGCAGAGGAGCATGAACGCCAGGACGCGGTTGCCATTGTTCAAGACGCCCAGGTAGCGGGGCGCCAGGCCAAGCCAGGACCCCTGGCCCTGGACAGCCGCCTGGATGGACTGTGGGGGAGGCTGGGACATATCGGTGTTATCGGCGAGACAGGCTCAAAATTGAACGCCGTCTCGGTTACACTCCGCCGCAATTTGACGACACGCCGGACGAAGGCGTCGAGTACTCGCCGCCTTGCCGGAACCGTTCCATACAAGCGCTTGAATTGGCGTCCCAGCGGCAGGGCCCGAAAATTGCTTCCCCATCCCACCATGCAAAACAGGCACCAAGGCTTCACCCTCATCGAGCTGGCCATCGTCCTGGTGGTGATCGGCTTGCTGCTGGGCGGCATCCTGAAGGGCCAGGAACTCATCGAAAGCGCCCGGGCTCGGAACCTCATTTCCCAGATCGACAGCATCAAGGCCGCCTATTACGCGTTCCAGGACAAGTACCGGGGCGTGCCAGGCGACTACCCTGGCCCCCTGGCCCACGCCAACCTTTCGGGCATCGCCAGCGACCAGGTGGGGGGCAACGGCGACGGCGTGATCCGGGATACCCCTCTCGTTCGGGAAAGCCTGCTGGCCTGGGTCCACCTGTCCCACGCCAACCTGATCTCCGGCAACTACCAGTCCGCCTCCAGCATGCCTGATCCTCATGGTGAATGGCCACGCAATCCCTATGGCGCCATCCTCCTGCTCCAGTACGACGATAAATTCACCGGCGCGGGCGGCGTGGCACGCCTCAACTTGAAGACCGGCAACCAGGTGCCCGCCAGAATCCTGGCGGAAATTGACCGCAAGATCGACGATGGCCGCGCCAATTCCGGGCAATTCCGCTTCAGCGCCTTCGATGGCGGGGGCGGCCCGCCGGTGGACACGCGCTGCTTCGATCCCCAGACAGGCTACTGGCGCGCCGCGGACAACGAGGCGAACTGCGGCGCCGCCGCGCTGTTCTGAATCCGGGTTCACCCGCTGCCCAGCCGGATCTCGGCGGCCGCCAGGTTATCGGGCAGGCCCCGCAGGACGAGGATGTCGCCGGCCCGCAGCCGGCTGTCGCTGCCCTGCTCGAAATGACCCGCGCCAGGACGGCGCACACCGACCAGGGCCACCCCCATCCCGGGGAAATCCAGTTCATCCAGGCGGTGGTCCAGCGCAGGGCTGTCCGGGGAGAGGCGCAGGCTGGCCAGGCGCTCCCCCGCCTCTTCGTCCTCGTCGGTCAGGCCACGGAAATAGCCGCGCATGGTGCCGTAGCGGGCTTCGCGGGTCTGGCGGATGCGCTTCAGCACCCGGGCGAGGGGAACCCCCACCATCAGCATGGTCTGGGAACCCAGCATCAGGGCGCCTTCCATCACCTCGGGAACCACTTCACTGGCCCCCGCATCGCGCAACCTGTCCAGATCATTGTCATCGACGGTACGTACGATCACCGGAGCATCCGGCTTCAGCCGCTGCACGGCAGCTACGATCTTCAGGGCCGAGGGCGTGTGGGCGAAGCTCACCACCACCGCCCGGGCCCGTTGCACGCCTGCGGCCAGCAACACTTCCGCCCGGGTTGAATCGCCGAACACCACCTTGTCGCCCGCCTCGGCCGCAGCACGTACCCGACTTGGATCGTGGTCCAAGGCAATGAAAGGGATGTGCTCCGACTCCAGCAACCGGGCCAGACTCTGGCCGCTGCGGCCATAGCCGCAAAGGATCACATGCTTCTGAATGCCGAAGGCCCGGGTGGCGATCTCGTGCACGCCCCGCGCCTGTTCCATCCAGGCACCGCCCTCCAGGCGGCGGGCCAATCGCGCCCCCCCAAGGAAGAGCAGGGGAGAAAACAGCATGGACAGCACCATGGCGGCCAGCACGGTCTGCCGGGTGTCGCCAGTGACCAGATGGTTGACCAAGGCCAGCCCCAGCAAGACGAAGCCGAACTCTCCCGCCTGGGCCAGGCCACTGCCGACTCGGGCGACCACCGCCCAGGACTGGGTGAACAATCCCGCCAGCAGGGCGATGACCAGAAACTTACCCAGCACGATCAGCCCCAGGATGGCGAGGATTTCATCCCAATGGGCTGCCACGACCCGCATATCGAGCAGGAGCCCCACGGAAACAAAGAACAGCCCCATGAGCACGTCACGAAAAGGACGGATGTCCGCCTCCACCTGATAGCGGTACTCGGTCTCGGCGATCAGCACGCCAGCCAGGAACGCTCCCAAGGCCAAGGATAGACCCGCCTGGTCAGTCATATAAGCCAGCCCGAGGGTAACCAGCAGGACATTGAGCATGAACAGCTCGGCGGACTTGGCCCGGGCGGCGAGATGGAACCAAGGGCGCATGAGCTTCTGGCCCAGGGTCAGGATGAGGACCAGGGCCAAGGCCGCCTTCATGCTGGCCAGAGCCAGGGCCTGGCCCAACCCGTCGCTTTGGGCCAGGGCCGGCACGAAAATGATGAGGGGTGCCACGGCCAGGTCCTGGAACAAGAGGATGCCCAGGATCAGCTTGCCATGTTCGCTGTCCAGTTCGTCCCGCTCGGCCAAAAGCTTGCTGACAATGGCGGTGGACGACATGGCCAGCGCGCCGCCCAGGGCCAGGCCGGATTCCCAGGACAGGTCCAGGGCCAGTCCCAGGATCATGACCGCGAACATGGTAATGGCCACCTGTAGCCCCCCCAGGCCAAATACGGCCAGCCGCATGGTCTTCAGGCGGGCGAGGGAAAACTCCAACCCGATGGAGAACATCAGGAATACCACCCCGAACTCGGCCAGCCGACTGGCTGGCGACTCGACATCCACGGCGGGCAGGAAAGGCCCCAGGCCTACGCCGATCATCACGTAGCCCAGCAGGGCGGGCAACCCCGCCGCCCGCAGGGCGGCCACCGCCAACACACCGGCGGCCAGGAGGATCAGCGTCAGTTCAAGGGTGGTGGGCATGATTCGTGATCCGGGGCGGGTACGACCGCCATGGCACCATGGCCCGGCAGCCGCGCCCATCAACCGCGCGCTGCCTCGCGCGCGCTCAACCGCTATACTTCCGGCCCATTATGACATCCGCGCAACCTTCCCCCACCGAGATTCTCGCCCTGGCGCGCCGCACCCTCGAAATCGAGGCCTCGGCTGTCTCCCGGCTGGTGAACCGGCTCGACGCCGACTTCCTGCGCGCCGTGGACGCCCTGCTCGCCTGCAAGGGCCGAGTGGTCGTCTCCGGCATGGGCAAATCCGGCCACATTGGCGGCAAGATCGCCGCCACCCTGGCCAGCACAGGCACGCCAGCCTTCTTCATGCACCCCGCCGAAGCGAGCCATGGCGACCTGGGCATGATCACCGGCCAGGATGTGGTCATCGCCCTGTCAAATTCCGGGGAAAGCGCCGAAATCGCGGGCATCGTGCCGCTTATCAAGCGACGGGGCGCCAAGCTGATCAGTATGACCGGCAACCCCGATTCCACCCTGGGACGCGAAGCCGACATCCATCTGGACTCCGGCGTCGAGCAGGAAGCCTGTCCCCACAACCTGGCGCCCACGGCCAGCACCACCGCGGCCCTGGCCCTGGGAGACGCGCTTGCGGTGGCCACGCTGTATGCCCGGGGCTTCACCGCCGAGGATTTCGCCCGTACCCATCCCGGTGGTTCCTTGGGTCGCAGGCTGCTGGTGCATGTGCGCGACCTGATGCACAGCGGCGATGCCCTGCCCGTGGTGGGCCTGGACGCCTCCCTCAAGGAGGCTCTGCTGGTCATGACCGAAAAAGGGCTGGGCATGACCGCGGTCACCGACCATGGCCTGCGCTTGCTGGGCATCTTCACGGATGGCGACCTGCGTCGCCTCCTGGACCGGGACGTGGATGTGCGCACCGAAAAAATCTCCGAGGTGATGAAGCGCCATCCCCGTACCGTATCCCAGAACGCCCTGGCGGTGGAGGCGGTGCGTCTCATGGAGGAAACCCGGGTGAACGGGCTACTGGTGCTGGATGACGAGGGTCGGCTGACGGGCGCCCTCAACATGCACGACCTGCTCCGGGCGGGCGTGGTGTGAGCGGAGGCATGATGGACTTGAACCAGGAAACCCAGGCGCGGGCCCGTGCCGTGCGCATGATTGTCTTCGATGTGGATGGTGTACTGACCGACGGCGGCCTGTACTACGACAATCGGGGCGAGGAATACAAAGCCTTCAATTCCCGGGACGGCCACGGCATCAAGATGCTGCGCGCCAGTGGCGTGGAGACGGGCATCATCACCGGCCGGACTTCGGACATCGTCCTGCACCGATGCCGCAACCTGGGCATCCGGCATGTGTTCCAGGGCGCCGAGGACAAGCTTGTCGCCTTCCGGGACCTGCTGGCCACGGTCGGACTGGAGCCTGGCCAGATCGCCTACATGGGCGACGACGTGGTCGATCTGCCCGTGATGAACCGCTGCGGCCTGGCCATTACCGTCCCCGATGCGCCTGAGGAGGTGAAGATCCGCTGCCAGGTGGTCACCCGGGCGGCGGCGGGACGCGGCGCAGCCCGGGAAGCCTGTGAAATGCTCATGCGCGCCCAAGGCACCTGGGCCGCTCAACTGGCGCTCTACGATCGATGATTCCAGGCGGATTTCACGTCAACTGGTCACCCCTGGCCCTGGCCGCCCTGCTGGCCCTGCTGCTGGTCTGGCTCAATCAGCTCGCCGACCGGGTCGAGACCGTGGACACCGCGGGATTCACCCATGATCCGGACTACATCGTCGACCAATTCGATGCCCTGGCTTTCGATGCGAACGGCAAACCCCGCCACCGACTCGCCGCGGACAAGATGATGCACTACATGGACGACGACACCACGGTCCTGGACAAACCCCACTTCCAGTCCCTCGACGAGAAAGCCGCCGTGGAGGTCCGGTCCAAGCGGGCATTGGTGTCCAGTGATGGCAAGAAGGTCTACTTCCTCAACGAGGTTCGGGCCGTCCAGAAACTGCCAGGCGGAGGTCCGCCCATCAATCTGGAAAGCGAATATCTCAGTGTGGATCAGGATGCGCGCACCTTATTCACCGACCGCGGCATGGTGATGCGACAAGCACGCTCGATGGTGACTGCGGACAAGCTGTTAATCGACGACAATGCCCGCGTGATAAGCATGGAAGGCAAGGTTCGGGGGACATATGAACGTGCGCGCTGAGTGGCTGCTGTTGCTGCTGGTCCTGGCCTCGCCGGTACAGGCCGAGAAGGCGGACCGAGACAAGCCAGTGAATGTGGAGGCGGACTCTTTACGGGTGGATGACGCCCGCAAGACCTCGATCTACGAGGGCCATGTGGTACTCAGCCAAGGCACCCTCATGCTCACCGCCGACCGGATCGAGGTTCACCAGGACGACCAGGGCTTTGCGTCCGGCGATGCCCAAGGCAAACCAGCCTATTTCCGCCAGAAGATGGACGGCAGCGACGAGTTGGCCGAGGGCTGGGCAGAGCGCATCGAATATGACAGCCGGGCCGAGAAGCTCAAGCTCATCGGCCAGGCCAGGCTCAAGCGCGGCATCGACGAGTTGCGCGGCAACCTGATCGCCTATGACGGCAAGGCCGAGTTCTACCAGGCCCAGGGCAGCATCGGCGGCACGCCCGGCCGGGTCCGCGCCGTCATCCGCCCCAAGGCCCCACCGCCGGCCAAGCCGTGAGCGAACTGCGCGCCGAAAACCTGTCCAAGCGCTACAAGTCCCGCCAGGTGGTGGCGGGAGCTTCCTTGCGTGTCGCCAGTGGCGAAGTGGTGGGCCTGCTGGGTCCCAATGGCGCCGGCAAGACCACCTGCTTTTACATGATGGTGGGCCTGGTCCGGGCCGACGGCGGCAGCATCCAGTTGGATGGCGTCGACATGACCCGCATGCCCATTTACCGCCGGGCTCGGCTGGGCCTGTCCTACCTACCCCAGGAGCCGTCCATCTTCAGGCGCCTGAGCGTCGCGGAAAACATCGCGGCCATGCTGGAACTCAAGGGTTACAACCAGGCGGAATTGGAAACCCGACTGGAAGGCCTGCTGGAGGACCTCCACATCTCCCACCTGCGGGACGCCCAGGCCGTGGGCTTGTCCGGGGGTGAGCGGCGCCGGGTGGAAATTGCCCGGGCCCTGGCCACCTCGCCGCGCTTCGTCCTGCTGGACGAGCCTTTTGCCGGCATCGATCCCATTTCGGTCATCGATATCCAGAAAATCGTGCGCTTTCTGACTGAGCGGGATATCGGGGTGCTGATCACCGACCACAATGTCCGGGAAACCCTGGGCATATGCAACCGCGCCTATATCCTGAATGAGGGTCAGGTCATGGCGGCCGGGTCGCCGGACGAAATTATTTATAATGAGACCGTCCGCAAGGTCTATCTCGGCGAGCACTTTAAGCTCTGAACTCAATCTCCCTAGCCAACTGCCGATAAGCTTCGCATGAAGCAGAGCCTCCAGCTCAAGCTGCACCAGCAGCTCACCCTCACCCCGCAACTGCAACAGTCCATCCGGCTGTTGCAGCTTTCGACGCTGGAGTTGGGCCAGGAGATTTCCCAGATGCTCCAGGACAATCCCCTGCTGGAGCGTCTGGATGGCGAGGACCGCTTCGATGCCCCGGCGGGAGAGTCCACGCCTGACGAGCCCCGTGCCGAACGCGACGACGTCTATGAGGAAATGGCCTGGGGCGACCGCTCGGTGGCCCCCTCCCACAGCGGATCCGGCGACGACGACGAGGACCATGATTACCAGCAGGCGGATGCCAGCCACGCCAACCTGCACCAGCACCTCGCCAACCAGCTCTCCCTCACCCCCATGACCAGCCGGGACCGGCAACTGGTGGCTCTGCTGATCGAGGCCCTGGACGACGACGGCTATCTCAGCACCAGCCTGGATGAGATTGCCGAGTTGATGCCGGAGGATATGGAACTCGACCCCCTCGAACTCCAGACCGCCCTCAAGCTGCTGCAAAGCTTCGACCCCGCCGGGGTGGGTGCCCGGGACTTGGGCGAATGTCTCTGGTTGCAGCTATGCACCCTGCCCGCCGGCATCCAGCATCTGGAAACTGCGAAAATCCTGGTCCGGGAGCATCTGGCTCTGCTCGCCGAGCGAGAGTATGGAAAACTCAAGCGCCTCCTCGACCTGACCGACCATGAGTTCATCCAGCTCCGGCAGCTCATCACTTCCCTGAATCCCCGGCCGGGCGCCGCCTTCGCGCCGCTGGACACCCGCTATGTGACCCCCGATGTCTTCGTCAAGAAGCTCAAGGGCCTGTGGGTGGTGAGCCTCAACCCGGACGCCGTGCCTAAACTGCGCATCAACGAGATGTATGCGGGCATCCTGCGCGGCAACAAGGATGGGGGGAGCTCCCTGTCCGCCCAGCTCCAGGAGGCCCGCTGGCTGATCAAGAATGTGCAGCAGCGATTCGAGACTATCCTTAAGGTGTCACAAGCCATCGTCGATCGTCAGCGGATGTTCTTCGAACATGGCGAAGTGGCCATGCGTCCCCTGACCCTGAAGGAAATCGCCGAAGCCGTGGACCTGCACGAATCCACCATCTCCCGGGTGACCACCCAGAAGTACATGATGACCCCCCGGGGGCTCTACGAATTCAAGTATTTCTTCGGCAGTTCCCTGGCTACCGAGGAAGGCGGCGCCACCTCGAGCACGGCGATACGAGCCCTCATCAAGCAATTCATCGAGGCGGAAAACCGCACCAAACCCCTGTCGGACAACACCATCGCCGAAATGCTGGGCAAGCAGGGCTTCCTCGTGGCTCGCCGTACCGTCGCCAAATACCGGGAATTGATGAACATTCCCCCGGCTAACCAGCGCAAGTCCATCTGACCGGCGCATTACACAAGGAGCGTTGCATGAACCTCACCATCACAGGCCACCACCTGGAAATCACTCCCGCCATCCGCGGCTACGTGGAGGACAAGATGGCCCGCATCACGCGGCACTTCGACCAGGTGATCGACGTTTCCGTCATCCTCGCGGTCGAAAAGCTCAAGCACAAGGCCGAGGTGAATCTGCATGTTCGCGGCAAGGACATCTTCGTGGAAGCCATCGACGCGGATATGTATGCGGCCATCGACGCCCTCGCGGACAAGCTAGACCGACAAGTCGTCAAGCACAAAGAGAAAATGGGCGACGTCCACCGCGAAGGCGGGATGAAACGGCAGAATGCTGATCTAGGTTAAAGCCCCCGCCCCCATCGTCCCCACGGTGGGGGCAAACCTCCCTCCCTCATGAACCTCATTACCCCCCTGCTGAACCCGGCCAATGTGCTGGCGGATGTGGAAGCCTCCAGCAAGAAACGCCTGTTCGAGCAGGCGGGCCAATTATTCCAGGCCAGCCACGGCGTCACCGCGAACGAGGTGTTCGAGAGTCTCTTCTCGCGGGAAAAGCTGGGTTCCACCGCCTTGGGCTATGGCATCGCGATCCCCCATGGCCGCATTAAGCACCTGAAAGAAACCGCCTGCGCTTTCATCCGGCTCAAGTCACCCATTGAATTCGACGCGCCTGACCGGCAGCCCGTGGACTTGATCTTTTTCCTTCTGGCCCCGGCCGCCGCCACCGAGGTCCACCTGCAAATCCTGGGCGAACTGGCGGCCATGTTTTCCGACGAGGGCATGCGCGCCCGACTGCGTGCGGAGGCCGACTCGGCCGGCCTGCACAAGCTCATCTCGGAATGGACCCCCTGAGCGACCGGGAGGATGCTCCGGAGACGCCCGTCGGCGGCTATTGTCATGGTCATGTCACCGTGGCGGAGTTGTTCCGACAGGCGGGTGACAGACTCCAACTGTGTTGGGTGGCCGGTCATGCCGGCGGCCATCGGCGGCTCACCTCCGACACCATCCAGAAGCCTACGCTGGCGCTCATCGGCCACCTCAATTTCGTTCATCCCAATCGGGTCCAGGTCCTGGGCTGCGCGGAAATGGACTATCTGCGCAATCTTTCCGACGATGGCTTGCGGCATGCCGTGGACAACTTGTTTTCCACGGAAATCGCCGCCGTGGTGGTGGCCAATGGAGAACAGGTTCCGGAAGCCCTGCTCTCGGCTGCCGAGCGCACCGCCACGCCCTTGTTTACCTCGCCGGAGCAGAGCCCGATGCTCATGCGGGTGCTTTCCCACATGATGACCCAGGCCCTGGCCCCTTCCACCATTCTCCATGGTGTGTTTCTTGAGGTCTCCGGTCTGGGTGTTCTGATCACCGGCGACCCGGCCGTGGGCAAGAGTGAACTGGCCCTGGAACTCATCACCCGGGGCCACCGGCTGGTGGCCGACGACGCCCTGGAGGTCTTCGCCGTCTCCCCCGACACCCTGGAAGGCCGCTGCCCTTCCCTGCTCCAGGACTTCATGGAAGTGCGCGGGCTCGGTGTGCTGAACATCCGCCGGCTGTTTGGCGAAACCGCCGTCAAGCACAAGAAGAATCTCAAGCTCATCATCCACCTCACCCCTGCCGACGACTGGCAAAGTCTTGATCGGCTGGACATGCGGGCCAGCGACCGGGAGATCCTCGGCAGTGTGGTTCCCGAAGTGCGCATTCCGGTTGCGGTCGGCCGCAACCTCGCGGTGCTGGTGGAGGTGGCGGTGCGTAACCACATCCTGAAACTGCGGGGTTTCAATTCCGCCGAGGAATTCGCCGATCGGCAGCGGGCCGCGATTGCCGCAACGTCACCCGAGGAGACGCCTTGATGCGTCTTGTGCTGATCAGTGGTCTCTCGGGCTCAGGCAAGAGCGTGGCCCTGAAAGCCATGGAAGATGCCGGCTTCTATTGCGTGGACAACCTGCCGGCCCCCCTGTTGCCAGAGGTGGTCGAGTACCTGCGCCTCACCCAGGTCCAAGACGCGGCGGTCAGCATCGATGCCCGCAGCGGCGCGGGCTTGACCGGCCTGCCCGATACCCTGGACAAGCTTCGCCAGCGCCTGGACCTGCGCGTGTTGTTCCTCACCGCCAAGGACGAGACCCTAGTCAAGCGGTTCTCCGAAACCCGCCGTCATCATCCCCTGGCGACGGGTGCGCGCTCGCTGGAGGAGTGCCTGCGCGAGGAACGCAATCTGCTGATGCCCATCTCCGCCATCAGTCACCAGATGGATACCAGCGACCTCTCCGCCAACAGCCTGCGGGCCTGGATCAAGGACTTCCTTTATCTGGAAAGCGCGACCTTCACCCTCGTCTTTGAATCCTTCGGCTTCAAGCATGGGATTCCCATGGATGCCGACCTGGTGTTCGACGTGCGCTGCCTGCCCAATCCCCACTATGACCTGATGCTGCGCCCGCTGACGGGCCGCGACGCGCCGGTCATCGCCTTTCTGCAAGGACAGGAGCGGGTGCGGGCCATGCTGGAGGACATTCGCGCCTACCTCGAGAAATGGCTCCCCGCCTACATCCAGGACAACCGCAGCTATTTCACGGTCGGCCTGGGTTGCACAGGCGGCCGACATCGTTCCGTCTATTTCGCGGAAACCCTGGCGGACCATTTCCGCGACAGCCAGCAGGTCCTGATCCGGCACCGGGAACTCACTTGAGCCTCCGGCCGGACGTCCTGCGTCCCGGAGACTGGCTGGTCCTGGGTGTCGGCCTCCTGGCCGTTTTTCTCCTCTGGTCCCGCCAAGTCGGCAGCCTGGACGGCAAAATCGTCATTCGGCTGGATGGCCGCGTAGTCCGGGAAGCCAGCCTCAGACTCGACCGGGTCATCGAGATATCCGGCCCACTGGGTCAAACCCGCGTCGAGATCAGCCAGGGGAAGGTCAGGGTGGCGTCAGATCCGAGCCCCCGTCAGCTTTGCGTCCGCCAGGGTTGGATTCCACCAGGCGGTGCGGCCATCTGCTTGCCTAATCGGGTTTCCGTGGAGAACGCCGCGGCGGGCTACGACACCCTCAACTACTAAGAAGAGAGGCCTGCTCGAGGGATAAGCCGACTGAATGTGTATATTATTATTCTCTAATTTAGTACTTGCTTATCTTCTTATATTGAATACAATAACCTCTAACAATCATCCACGCCCTTAAGAAAACTCGATAAGGCCTTCAGGATGGTTGGCAACGGACCTCGCCACTTTCACCAGGCGGATTGGTCCGAAGGGGACAGCAGTCCTCAGTCAGGTTCAAGTTTGCCGTCATGCCCCGCTCTGATGTCGGCCGTTGCCGCACATGAGGCATGCGGCCTAGGTGAGACGCAGCTTCAGCGACACCCCAGCCGTCCAATATTGACGGACCAAGTTTCCTGCCTGTAGCGGCTTCCGTGGTGGCGAGCCGCCCTGCCACAGTCAAGGAAACCACAATTACACGCCACCCGGATGGAGGCCGTTCACCGACAACCGCCGGAAAACGGTTTCCCGACATGCAACACCCCAGTGGCCCTGGCCCGGGGAATGGATGTCCACCATAGGAGACCGAGAGATGCTGTTCATCCTGCCTCGGGATGTGGGTTTGTCCGTGCATCTGGCCACTGCCAGCGAGTGGGGCCTGCAAGGCCGGGAGCCTGCATGAACCGCCTGGCTGTCAATTCTTCCCGCCTGCCGGAGACTCTGGCGCGACTGAGCTATTTCCGCACATGGCCCTCTGAAGCGATCGAGCGTATCGCCGCGGGCGCGAAAATCATCGCCCTGACAAAGAATGACTGGATCGGTCGACGCGGCGAGCCTCTACAGAACCTTTACGTGGTGATGAGTGGTCTGGTCCGACTGTTCATTCCGCTGCCCAACAACATGGAACGGGTGGTAGCCCTGGTGGACAAGGGCCATAGCTTCGGCGAGGCATGCCTGGTCTTGCAGGAACCCTGCCCCTACAACGCGGTGGCCGGTAAGGACAGCCATCTCCTGGCCATCGATTCCTTGGTGTTTCGGCGCGAACTGAGCCGTCATATCGATCTCTGCCGGCAAACCATGGAACTGATCTCCCGAAACCTGATGGATACGCTGCGGGACACCGAAATATGCGCCCAACGTTCCAGCGTCCAGCGAGTGGCGAGCTATCTGATGCTGCATCAGCCGGCCACCGGCGACCAGGCGTTCTGCATCGCCCTGCCCGGACGTAAACAGGATGTGGCCGCCAAATTGGGCCTGACACAGGAAACCTTCTCGAGGGTGCTGCGCTTTCTGGACAAACAAGGCCTGATCCAGGTCATGGGCAGGGAAATCCAGGTCGAAAACAGCATCCAGCTGGCCCAAATCACATCGATGCGGGATTGCCGGGAAGGAGAAAGGGAATTGGCGAGTTGATCCGAATCAAAATTTATTAGGGTAATTTCGTACCATCGGGTCTCGCTCAGTAACCTGATCGATCCCATGGAAATGATGTCAGCGGCCGTTGTATAGATGAGGGGACATGCAATCCCTCCACCGGCCACTGATTCGGGCGTAAGTACACGGCATGGAGGAGACCATGATGTGGCCACAACAAGTCTGTCCGACTGGCAGTCAGTCCGCCCCTGCGGACAACCGCGCGACCCCTGTCCCCGCGGGACAATGCCTTCATTCTTTTACCGCACCGCCACCGCGCCGCTTCGCCATTCCGCGCGCGGACACCCCCGGCTGAGGCACCGGGCGGGATGTCCATTTGATGTTCCCGCTCATTCCTGATTCGCCGAACCAGCAACGATAACTCCTGCGGCGCTGCCGAGGCCCCCAAGGCCAAAGCGAGTACAGCCGATGCACGTCGTCCCTCCAAGGCGGCATGCCGGTCCGAAATTCATGTTTTGTGAGGAGACGCACCATGATCTGCAAAAACCTTCAGGAGAAGTACAGCCCCATGTACCACCTGGCCGCTCTCGGCTCGGGCGGCCTGGCCATTTCCTTCTTTCTCTACCTGAACTTCCTGCTGCCCCATGAGAGCGGCATCATCTCCTTCGATCAGCTCTGGCCCGTACTCTCCGGTCCTCTGACCCTGAAGTCGTTCAGCGTCGGCTTGTGCCTGGCCGTCGTCATGGTTCTGCTCGCCACCCACTTCGCCCTGATGGCGTGGAACACACGGGAATTCAGCCTCTTCAAGAAGACCGAGGCGTATGCCCAGCTGCGCAATTCCAGCGCCGAGATCAGCCTGATGGTGGTGCCCTTGACCATGGCCATGACGGTGAACGCCTGTTTCGTCTCGGGTTCTCTGCTGATCCCCGGGCTGTGGGAATACATCGAGTACCTCTTCCCCGTCGCCATGCTCGCCTTCGTCGCCATCGGCGTGTACGCCATTCGCATTCTGGGCGATTACTTCACCCGTATGTTCCTGCACAAAGGCTATGACTTCGAACAGAACAACAGCCTGTCGCCCATGATCTCCATCTTCGCCCTGGCCATGATCGCAGTGGGCCTGGCGGCACCTGTGGCCATGAGCCACACCAAGGAGACCGTGGCCATCGCCTTCACGCTGTCCTCCTTTTTCGCCACCTCCGCCTCGCTCCTGATGCTGGTCATGCTCATCATCGGCTTCAACACCATGCTGACCCATGGCATCCGTGCCGCCGCCGCGCCCAGCCTGTGGCTGATGATCCCCATCACCACCCTGCTGGGCATCACCTTCATGCGCACGACCCATGGCATGCACGAGGCCTTCGATGCCCACGTCAGCCCCGCCGACCATTTTGTCGTCCTCATGGCGCTGTTCTCCATCCAGGTCCTGTTCGGCTTGCTGGGCTACCGCATCCTCAAGCGGATCAACTACTTCAAGGACTACATCCACGGCGACAAGTGCCAGGCCACCACCTTCGCCCTGGTTTGCCCGGGCGTGGCCTTCCCCGTGTTCGGCCTGTTCGTCATCAAGTTCGGCCTGCTGGGCAATGGCCTCATCATGATGTGGACCCCCGCCCATTACCTGCTCATCCTCCCCTTCATGGCGATCCAGCTCATCACCCTGAAGACGCTCTTCATCCTGCTGCGCCGCCTACAATTCACCCAGGAGCCCGCACCCAAGGCCATGGCCAGCATGCAAAGCGCCTGAGCGCTCGACCGGACGGCGAGGCCCCATCCCCGCCGTCCGCCCATTCATGGCGTACCGGCATCGCCCTTCATGCCGCATCCACCCTAGGAGACTTCAATGATGAAACGTGTTGTGCTGTTCTTTCTGCTTGCCTTGTCCTCAACCACTTGGGCGGCTAACGCGCTCACCGCCGATCAGGCCAAGGCCCTGATCGCGGGCAATTCCGCCGCCGGCTTCGCAGACGCCCTAGGCAAGAACTACACCGCCTACTATTCCCCCGAAGGCAAGCTGACCCAGGTTCTGGAGACCGGCAAGAAGCGCCAGGGCACCTGGAAGATCACCGACGATGGCCATTTCTGCACCCAGTTCCCCACGGAATCTGAACGCTGCACAAAAATCTTCCCGGCCGACCACGGCGAGTACCAGCGCATCAAGGACGACGGCATGGTGACCAACACCTTCAAGAAGTTCCAGAAAGGCAACGTCTACAAGTATTGATCGTCGGCGTAGGACGGGCGGCCCCGAGGGACCGCCCGGTCTGGTGGTGGCATTGAGGAGATAAGCATGATGAAAGCTGTATTGGGGTTCGTCGCCGGGCTGCTGTTGGTATCGCTCGTCGGCTGGCAGATGGCGCCCTCCCTCATGTTCACGGAGCGGGTGAGCCCCTTCGGCATGGAGGAAACCGTGGCCCGCATCCAGCAGAACATCCAGAACACAGGCAACGGCTGGGCGCTCTCCGGCTTGCGCAACCCCGCCAAGGCCGTCCAGTCGGACGGCGGCAATGTGCTGCCGGTCATGATGATCGAGGCCTGCAGCACCAAGTACTCCAAACCGATCCTCAAGGACGACACGGTACGTTTCCTGTCCATCCTCATGCCCTGCAAGATCTCCGTCTACAAGAAGAACGACGGCAAGGTCTACATCGGCACCATGAACGCCGGCCTCAT
Organism: Thiobacillaceae bacterium; assembly: GCA_035332045.1. Lineage (GTDB taxonomy): Bacteria > Pseudomonadota > Gammaproteobacteria > Burkholderiales > Thiobacillaceae > PFJX01. Next base: position 23,444 of record DAOQNK010000014.1, read on the forward strand.
GGGCAAACTGTTCGGCCCCCTGGTGGGTGAGGTCATGGGAAAAGTGGCGGAGGACCAAAAGAAGTTCGTGGTCTTCGATCCCAAGACGCCGGCGCCGAAGATGATCATGCCGGCTCCCCCGGCGGGCGCCACGCCTGGCGGAAGCGGTGGCGGAGGGGGCGGCTGCT